>NZ_JBDNXE010000051.1:0-27784 GCF_047721585.1 Gluconacetobacter sp. | reverse complement strand
CTTGTGCCACCACATCCCGGATCTCCACCAGTTCCAGTTCCAGTGTCCGGGTTCAGCCGCGAGAACCATTCGGACGATACGCGGGCGCTACGCTCTCCGCGCGACGGATCGATCCGGAAGCCGCCGGACGCCGCACCACGGGACGCAGGGGGCAGGATGGTGGTCGTGGTCATGGAAAACTCTCCTCTGATGCCGGTTATTCGGCACCAAAGGCAAAGCCGACCTCTTCCTCCTATGACTACTTCCCACGCGGGATCCCATCCATCCCCAGAAACACCCAGCCCCTCATCCCGGAACACGGCGTCCCCGTCACCTCCCGGAAATCACGACCGCAATGGGGGGTTAACGGAAGGTTGGCTTTCGGTCAAAACAAATGGAAAGCCGTCATTTGTACGGTAGAGTTCGTTATGGTAAGCCGCTAATCTGACCAACACGGACGGTACGCGCGTCGTCTTTGCCGGCAATGAGCCGTAGAAAAAACAGCCGGTTCCGTGGCTGAACTCAGCGTTAAGTCGCATAACGGAAATGAGGAGATTCATGGCAGTCAGGGTTTATCACGGTCAGGAATCAGACGCGCACCAAACCCCCGCGGAAGGTTTCCTGCTTGGCTGGAGCGCGGTCCTCGTTCTGTTCCTCTGCCTTATCGGCATCTGCTTTTTGCCCCGTCGAACAGCGACCGTGCTGCGACGCTTCGCCCTTCTGTGGGCGGCGACACTCCTTTGTTTTTTCGGCGGCGTCCATCGCGGCGCCAGCTTTTATAACCGTGAGGGGCCGATTCTCTCGGAGATCTCGGCGATGCTGCTTCTCTACTTCACCGGCCTTCTCGCTCTTGCCCTGCCACGCGAGGAAAATTCCTGGCGCCTTCTCCAGGCGGGTTATCTCTTGACTCTCATCGCAGACGTCGGCCTGGCGAAGAAAAAGAGGCTACCGTCATTCTTTGCCCGTCTGAGACCGCCGCAAATGTCTGCCGCCTTGTTGGTTATCAGCCTGCTGGCCGCGACGAAATCCGGTGCGTACCCGCAGTCTTCCACTTAGCGGCGGCATCTGATGGCAGTCTTACCTCCGGGCAAGGACCCAGGGCGCAAGTCACGGCTGTAAGGAAATGCATTTGACCGGTTTCTCCCACTTGCGCGAACAGCTCCGCGACACTTCAGCAAGATGGGCTTCGCGCTCCGTCGCGGACCGTCTTGCAATCATTCGGAAATTCAGACGTCTGCTGGCGCGCCGCAGCGAGTTGATCGCCAGCAAGATTCAGTTCAGGCCACTCGCGGATACGATGGCCGCAGAGATTTTGCCTCTGCTTGATGCGGCGCGGTTTCTTGAGCGCGAAGCTCATGCATTGCTGCGTCCACGCCGCGTCGGCTGCAAAGGGCGTCCGTTGCTGCTCGCTGGAACGCGGGCCGTCATACAACGGCGACCGCTCGGCGCCGTGCTCATTCTTGCCCCGTCGAACTATCCGCTTTTCCTGACAGGCTGCCAGATGTTGCAGGCGATCACCGCCGGAAACGCCGTCGCGGTAAAACCTGCACCCGGACAGACCGGCTGCGTCGCCGCCTTGAGCGAACTGCTGTCGTCTGCCGGAGTTCCGCCCGGTTTGATCAGGATACTGGAAGATACAGACTCCGCCGGCGAAGCTGCGGTGCGGGCCGGGTTCGACCATATCATTCTCACAGGTGCGGCCTCGACCGGGCGCAGGGTGGCCCGGCTCGCAGCGGAGACCCTTACGCCCTTGACGCTCGAATTGTCGGGCAACGACGCGGTCTTCGTAATGCCCGGCGCCGATCTTGAGCATGTTGCGCGATCTCTGGCGTTCGGGATGCGTCTCAATGGCGGGGCCACCTGCATCGCACCGCATCGCGTGTTCATCGCCGAGACCATGGCGCAGGAAATGGAAGCACGTCTGCTGCGCCATCTGGCGAAGCTGCGCGTACCCAAGCCAAACCCGCCAGTCTCCGCCATTCTTGCCAACCTGACGGTCGAAGCTGTGGCCGACGGAGCATCTGCGCGCGACATCGGCGGCGTCACCTTTCTGACCAACGCAAATCCGCACATGGCGCTGTTGCGCGCGGATGTTTTCGCGCCCTGGCTCGCGTTGATCCCGTCGCGATCCATGGCCGAGGCCGTCCGCTCCGATCTCGCCTGCCCCTATGCCCTCGGTGCGTCCCTGTTCGGACCGGAAGCAGCCTGCCGTAAGCTTGCGTCGGATTTACGCGCCGGTTCGATCGTCATCAACGATCTCATCGCTCCCACCGCCGATCCGCGGCTCCCGTTCGGAGGGACCGGCGAAAGTGGATACGGCTCCACCCGGGGCGCGGAAGGTTTGCTTACCCTGACCAGGCCGGTGACGATCAGCGTGCGACGCGGTCCATGGCCGCGCTTGCACTTGCGCTCGCCCGGATCCGGAGATGGCCGCAGGCTGGCAGGCGTTGCCCGATGGCTGAATTTTTTCTAAAAAATTATTTGTCGTCAATACGCGCATAGCGCGAGCCCGCTTCATCACCTGAGCCGAAGGGGAACTGTAACGGTGCCCCCCTCCGCAGGGATACGGAGCGCCGCATCGGCAAACGAGGGCGGTCCCATTCGCATCGGCGGATTGCGCGCAAAGCCGATGGGTTCGGTCGGAATCCCGAAGAAGCTTCTATCCAGCTTGCCATTTCCGTTACGATCCTCGAACGCTGCGACAGCGTATGTACCGGCGGGAACATTCGCTATGATCGCGGTTACCTCACCCCGGGCCGCTGGAACAAGCGCGTGCAGGGCGCACTGGGTTCCGGGGAATTCCGCCTCTGTGCAGATTCCGATCCGAACCAATCCAACGGAGTCCGGAATGTTCGTCACAGTGACCGTCATATCCCCGGCTTGCGCCATCGCAGGCGAGAGAGCTAAACCCGCCGCGAGCGCCAGAGAGAGTGAGCGTAACGCGTTCCGGTTGATGGCGGCCTGAAGATTCATGATGTCTGACGCTTTCCTGAAGAATAGAGGCGACCCCGCCACTCAACCGGACGTCCCATGAGTTTGTGAAACAGGGCGCGCCATTGCAGCAGCAGCAATAGGGCAACGCCGAGCGGCGACGTCGCGACCGAAAGCATATCCTGTCGGAACCGAATGGCGAGCAGCGCGCGCAGTCCGAACGCGCAGGCCAGGGCGGAGACCGAGGCCCGATCCACGCGGCGGCCAAGCTGAATCAACGGAAAAACATGCCCCCCAGCAAGCAGGAACGTCCAGACCGGCAGTGCCTTCGGGGTGGCCATGCCTTCCGTCGCGTTGCGTGACAGGCCGGCCCAGACCGCGCGATTGCTTCGATACATCCGGCAGACGGCAAGGTCGGTGACGTCGATGACGGCCGTGCGCAGGCCTGCGCGACGAAAAGCGCGCGCGAGCGACAGCGCGTCGTGGAGCCGCGCGCGAACCGCCGCGTGACCGCCAACCATGCGCCATGCCGACCGCCGGACGAGAATGAGCTGTCCGCACGCCGCCGCAAAGGCCGGCCGGTCGCCCTTATCCAGAATCACCGGGAGATAGCCGAACAGCACGAGATGGATCAGCGGAATCAGCAACCGTTCAAGAACGCCGCATACGATCTGTCGTGGCACGCCGCTCGCGAGATCGACGGCAGGATTGTCATTCATCCAGGTGGCAAACCGATTGAGGCTGTCCGGGAAAACCCTGACATCGGCATCGAGGAACAGCATCAGTTCATGCGACGCCGCCTGACCGAGACACGAGCAGGCATGAGGCTTTCCGTGCCAGCCGGACGGCAGATCCGGCGCTGGGATGACCCGCAGCCGGTCGTCGTGAATGCCGTTCAGGACGGCGCGGGTCCCGTCCGTCGAGTGGTCGTCCAGCACGATAAGTTCGAGATCGATGTCACGTGAGGCGAGAATAGCGGTCACCGCGGCGGCGATGGTCGCCTCCTCGTCACGCGCCGGGATCAGCACCGAGATCGAAGGCCGCCCGCGCCACCGGCGGGGCCTGCGCACCATAAGGAGATTACTCGCAGCGATCGCCAGAGGCAGCGCAGCGAGCACGAGACCAAGCCGGGAGGCGGTCGAGCCAGGGCGCTGCCACCAGGCGAGAGGGGGGGGGCTCATGGACGACGAGGCTCCATCATGTGGCGGCGATCGAAACGCTCGCCCCTGACGAGCGCGCGAAGCCGCCGTCCCAGATCATAAAGACCACCGACACCTGCCGTTCCCCGCAGCAGCATGGAAAAATGCGCCGGGTCCCGGCTTTTCGCCTCGCAGGCGAGTTCGTCCATCGCCTGGGTCAGCGCGACCTCGATCCGCGCATTGAGCTCTTTCGGTCTTTCAGACGCCCTGACGAAGACAGGCTCGCCAAAGCGAGCCAGCGCCTCCGGGCGGCTCTCGTTCCAGAAAACATATTCCAGCGCGAGCGGCAGAACGACCGGGTTTTCCGTCAGGCAGGCGAGGTGCGCAACGCCGGGCCGCAGCGCCACCGGTCGTTGGCGCGCGTCGGAAAAGCGTCCTTGCGCCGCAATCCAGAGCATCGAGCGGGGATCGGCGAGGATCGCTTTGCCGGTGCGTAGGAAGCGCCCGATCGAACGCGGGTCGCGCGCATCGACGCCGAACAGCCCCGCACGCTCCAACAGGGGATAGCGGGCGAGAGACGCCGCATCCATCGGGCCGAATCCCCGCCGATAGGCCGGGAACAGGCTGCCCAGAAGAAAATACATCGCGGGATCCCACCATGAGGGATGATTGGCGCAGACGATCACCGGGCGCCCGGCGCAAGCCTCCATTGGAATGCCGCCAGAAAGGCGCACGGCATCGAACTGACGCCGGAGCGCCCTGATCATCGCCAGGGTCGTCAGACGCACTATCAGTGAGGAACGCGACGGGACATCCCCGGCGCGCTTCAGGCGCGGACGACTCCGCATCGGGCACCCCCCGATGCTCGCGCCGCGCTCCCATCACCGAGATCGCGATCGAGGCAGTCAGCGGCGATCCAGCCCGACATAAGGACCATCGGCATTCCCGGCCCCGGATGGGCGGCTCCTCCAGCGAGATAAAGTCCGGCCAACTCGCGCGAGCGGTTCGCCGGCTTGAACGCGCCAGTGAACGCGCCGTGACTCGCCAACCCGTAGATCGCGCCGCGCAGAACACGGTAGCGGTCGTGAATGTCCTGTGGTGTGAGATGCGCCTCGGTCACGATGCGGTCCTCGATATCCGGCATACCGCCGCAGCGCTTGAGCTTTTCAAGGATCGTCCTGCGATAGGCGGGAAACATTTTCTCCCAGTCCTGACCACGGCGGATGAAAGGCGTGTGGGCCAGCACATAAAGCGCTTCCCCACCGGGAGGCGCAACTGAAGGGTCGGTTCGCGCCGGGGCCGCGAGATAGCAGGTGGGATCGGCGGCCGGAATTCCGGCCCGGTAGATATCCTCGAACTCCTGCTCCGGATCGTGCGAGAACAGGAAATCATGATGCAGGAGATGTTCGTATCCGCGATCAAGCCCGAGATAGAGCACCACGCCCGAGCAAGCCGGTCGCTTGCGCTTCCATCGCCGCGCGAACGCTGCCGCCGGTTCTCCGCCGACGAGTTCACGCATCGTCCGCACGCTGTCCATGTTCGACACAACGGCCGAGACCTTGATCTGTTCGCCACACGCGGTCTCGACTGCCCGGACGCGCCCGTCGCGTTCAACGATACGTGTGACGTCGACGCCAGCCTGCAGCCGCACGCCCAATTCGCCCGCAAGACGGATCAGTGCATCCGGGACCGCGCGGGTGCCTCCCATCGGATACCAGACCCCGCCTTGGGCCTGCATGTGGGCGATCGAGCACAGAACGGCAGGCGAAAGCGCTGGCGACGATCCCACATATTGGGTCATGTGATCGAGCATTTGGCTAGCCCGCGGATCGGCGACCCGGCGGCGTATTTCACGCGCGACGTTCGATCCCATCCGCAGGCTCAGGACCTGACGTAGCGTCGACAGGTCCATGTTCGCGCGCAAGTCGACCGTGTCGCGCAGTCCGCCGACCGACTTCCAGAAGAAAAAATTTTCCGAGACCTCGTGCAGACCGCGGCTCATTTCGATCAGCCGGCGGTATCCGTCGCCGTCGCCGGGCGAAAGTGCCTCCAGTCTAGCGGCCATCGCTTCGATATTCTCTTCAAGGTCGAGCACGAGCCCGTCCTCGAAGAAACAGCGCCATTGCGGGTCGAGGCGCCGCAGATCGAGCCGCTCATCCATATCCACCCCGGCCTCGTCGAATACGCGGCGCAGCACCTCGGGCACAGTCAGGATTGTCGGCCCCATATCGAAGCGGAACCCGTCCTGTTCCAGCACGGCCGCCTTGCCGCCGAACCAGCCGTTCTTCTCGAACAAGGTGACCGGCCAGCCGCGCGCCGCCAGCGTGCAGGCACTCGCCAGCCCCGCGAGACCGCCGCCGATCACGGCCACGGGCAGAGTTGCGCTCATATCGGTTCTCCGTGCTGAAAGGCGCCCGCTGGCGCGACAAAAGAGTTTGAGGCGCGGGGCGCTTTAGCCAGCCCCAGATCGTCCGCCAGAAGGGCGCAGGACACGCGCGCGCCGGAAAAAATCACCGGCAGACCGCTGCCCGGATGCGTGCCGCCGCCCACGAGATAGACCCGCTCAAGATCCTCGAAACGGTTGTGGGGACGAAGGTAGAGCATCTGGTCCAGCGAATGGGCGAGATTGAAGACCGCGCCCCGATGGACGTCCATTTCGTCTTCCCAGTCCTGGGGTGTCACGATTTTTTCAAACCGGATGCGATGCTCCAGATCTGGAAATCCCGCATCACGCAGTCTCGCGAGGACAAGTGCCCGCGCCCGTGCCCGCGTCTCTTCCGACCAATCCAGACCGTCTTCGCGCAAATGACCGACGGGCATCAGCACATACAGCGTGGAAAACCCCGCCGGCGCCAGGCCCGGATCGGTGACACAGGCGTTCTGCACGTAAAGCGACGGATCTTGAGGGAGCGTCAGGCCCGCCTCGACCTCGGCGAAATTCTTCTGGTATTCACGGGAGAGAAATATGGAATGGTGACCAATCGTGTCCAGCCGCCCCTCGATTCCGAGATAGAGCATAAAGGTGGAACAGGAATAGCGCTTGCCGGTGATCTTCCGGTCCGTCCAGCGGCGGCGTAGTCTATCGGGAACAAGGCGCGTCATCGCCCGACCGAAATCCGCGTTCACCACGACGGCGTCTGCGGGATGGACGCCATTCGCTGTGACGACGCCGACGGCCCGCCGTCCGGAAAATGCGATTTGGCTGACGGCCTCGCCCATGCGGAAACGGACGCCGAACCGTTCCGCCGCGCGCCGCATGGCGGCCATCACGGCCCGCGTGCCGCCAATCGGATGATGGACGCCGAATTCATGCTCCATGAAGCCGAGAATCGTGAACAGACTCGGACAGCGGTACGGTGACATGCCGAGATATTTACTTTGAAACGAGAAGGCGAGCCGCGTCCGGGGGTCATTGAAATAGCGCGCCAGATCGGCGTCCACCGAACGATGCGGACGCAGGAGCGGCAGGGCCTTGAGCATATCGAGCCGGGCAACATCCGCGAGCGAATTGAATGGCCTTTGCAGGATCGGCGCAAACGCTTCCAGCTTACGCCGGTTTTCTGTCAGAAAGGGACGGACGCCCACCGCGTCCGTGGCACTTATTTTGGCTATTTCCGCTTCGAGATCATCGACGCGAGACGAGACCGACAATTTCGGACCATCTTCGAAGATCAGGTCATAATGGTGATCAAGCCGTGCAAGTGAGACTTCGCGATCGAGATCGAGGCCGCATTCGGCGAAGAGGCTCCGCAACATCTCGGGATAGAGAAAAAAAGTCGGGCCGATATCAAAGCTGAAAATCCCGTCCTGCGTCGTGCCCCTGAAGGCACCGGATCGGCCCCCCTCCTCGTTCCGGCTTTCAAAAACCGTCACTTCGGCGCCACGATGACCGAGCAGCATCGCGGCCGCCAGTCCGCCGGGACCCGAGCCTATAATGGCGACCCGGCAGTCTTCCGCATCTGACATACACCCGCTCCCAATAGCATGCGACGGCGTCTTCGGATGCACGAAGACGCCGTGGTTAAAGGGATTACGGAGGAGGCAAGCATTTGGATGAGGGGCAGATTACTTTTTATGAGATTGGGCGTTTCCGGGCGGTTACTCTGGAAGCGGCGAAAGCCTTCCAGCGAACAATATCGCACCGGAAACCTGCCCCGTTGATGAACCGCCGGACGGCTCGTCGGTGATCATGAACTGGGCGCTGCTGAACGTCATCTTCTCTCTGATTGCGATATTTCCTTCGCCGCGCAAGACGCCGAGCGATCTCGGCTCTTTCTCGCCGTCGGGCAAAACCCACAGCTCCAGATCGCGACCGCTTCGAGCGTGGATGCGACCGCTATTCTCAACGGTAAGGCTCCCGTCGGCGGCCAGGCTAACGACAAACCCGGCCTGCGCGTCCGTTGGCGCAAGTGCTGCGACGAAGCGCGCCTGCCGGTCTTCCAGACGATCCCGTGAGAGAATTACGCCGGCGAGAACGACTGCCGCAAGGCTCATGCCTGCCGTGGCTGCGCGCCAGAAGGCGATGCTCCGGGCCCACGAAGCAGAGCCTCGTGGCGATCGGACAGGCCGGTCCGCAATTCCGGTCGAGCGGGCAATCCGGTGCCAGAGATCGGCAGGCGGAGGCACGGGCGCCGGCACGGTGAGCAGGGGCGCGAGCCGCTGTTCCCAGGAGGCGATCAACGGCGCCATCGACGGATCGGCCTCGACCCGCATTGCCTCTTCTTCCGGGATTAGCCGCAGGACATATTCGCCTGCCACGATATAGCGGTCGTCGTCCGACCCAGGGATCTGCGGTCGATCGCTCATGACCCAAGGCAACTCCTTAAGGCACCCAGTGCGCGCCGCACCCAGGATTTGATCGTCCCAAGGGGTGTCGCAAGCGTTTGCGCAAGCTCGGCATGCGACTGCCCATCAAGAAATGCGAGAACCACGACCTCCCGATATCGCGGCTCAAGAGTATCCAGGCAAAGCCGCAGCGCCCGCCCCTGTTCCGAACTCTCTAGATTGTCTAAAGGATCGGGGGCCCGATCCACTTCTTCCGGCCGCTCATAACCGCTTTCCTCCCGCCGCGTTCGACGATGAATGTCGATTGCCCGATAGCGAAGCAGGGTCCCAAGCCAGGCGCCGACGCTTCCGCGCTCTGGGTCGAAGCGCGCCGCCCGCTGCCAGATCTCGACGAACGTGTCATGCACCGCGTCGGCCGCTATCTCCGGCTGTCGCAGCAGGCGGAGGGCCAGACCGTAGAGTTGTGGCGACTGCTGGTCGTAGAGAGTTCGAAAAGCGGCGTGATCCCCGACGGCGATCCGCAGCATCAGGTGTTCAAGACTTCCGTCTGGATTGATACTCAAAAATGTCCTCGCTCTCGTCAATTGTCGTGGCATTTCCTAATACAGAATCAGGCAGATCAGGCCGCCGAAAATGATCATGCTCCAGAACAACCGAATCACTAGACGATCAATCATGGTCCGATGCGCGAGAAACATCATGAGTGGATCGGTTTTCTCCGCTCCACAGCTTTCATCGCGTCTCCGGCGTCGGGCAAGACGATCCTGTTCATTAACGTCAACGGCGGCCATCCAGCGCTCGCGGAGCACGAGGATGTCCTCCCGCCGGTAGAGCCTCACGTTTCGCACTTTCAGGGACGGTGCTCCGCAGCCAAGCAGGTTAAGTTTGCGCATCGTCCCCGGTTCGATCCCCAGAACCTTGCATGCTTCGTCACGATCAAGAAGCGTCCTTTCGGAAGCGCGCAGCATGACGAGTTTCGGGGTTTCCTTCTCCTGATGTTTCATGACTCGTCCTTTCGGCTGAATGTTCGCGTAGGCTTCACGGGATGGATGTCCACTTGTGATGACATCGCGAAATGCGAGGGCGAAATTGAGTTACAGGATCCCCTCCTCAGGCGAGAATTTTTGCCGCAAGTGCCGCGCCAGATTGCCAGGCCAGTTCTATGCGCGGCCCCAACAGCCAGTCGCCGCAGGCCCCCAGACGCAGGTCGGGATTCCAGAGGGCACCACATGAAGAAGGTCGCGTCATTGCGTAGCGCCAGCGATGCGCAGCGAGACATTTTCGGTCAGGCAAGGAGACGCCCCATGTCTGATTTGTCAGCCACGCGGCTAATCGTTCCGCAACATCCTCCGCGTCCTTCTCCAGATGCCGAAACGACCAATCTGATCCGGCCTGCACGACCCATGTTTCCGGCGTATCCCGGCCGGGCTTAGAGCTGTTGCGTGCTGCCCAAGCGATCGGTCCAGCAGAGCGAAGAATATCGGTCTCGATGGGCAACCGATCCGAAAACGCGATCATCGCCGTCCAGCAAGGCCGCGAACGCGCAGCCACGGCATGAGCAGCCATTTGCAGATCGTGTGCCCCCAGAAAGGCGGCGGCCTGCTCTGCCGGAAGAGCCAGAATGGCGGCGTCATAGGGACCATGGGCGCATCCATCTTGCAGCATGATCCGCCACTTCCGCCCTTCCGATGCCAGTCCCATAACGTGGCTGGAGAAATGCACCTCCTGCTGCGCGGCCATGTGCGCGACCGGCGCGTTCATACCGGGCGTGCCCACCCAGGCATCGGCTCCGGCGACAGGCCATGGCGCTACCACGCCCCGAATATGCCAATGCGCCACCTGTTCGCGGAACGATGCTCCGCGCGCAGTGAAATATTGGGCCCCATGATCGAAGGCCAGTGTCTCCTCGTTCACGGATATGCACCGCGTCGATATCCGTCCACCTGCACCACGACCTTTGTCGAACAATGTCACCGCGTGGCCAGCCTTGCAGATCGCCTGTGCGCAGGTCAGCCCCGCCATTCCAGCTCCGATAATAACGATGCGCATTGTTGCCTCCGATTTAACAGGCCGTCATGTCGGCTGGAACGGCTCGGGACGACCTCGCTTCTTTGGCGTGGTCGCAGACTTCCTTGCACGAACAAATGGCGGTCATGACATTCATAAGGCGTTGGCCTTCCCGGCATTATGCGAAAGATACCGTTACGGTTGACTAGCTTTCATATCCGGGCATCGGGCGGTTGTCGGCAATATGGCAAAAAGGGTATGTTCGTTTTCTTTTCGGACGCTGGAAATGGTTGGCGCCGGAGCGTGGAGTAGTGGCCGATGGCTATTTCAGACATGATCGCTGACAGTATAGTCGCTGCTGTAATCAGCGATCCGCGGCTGCCCGACAATCCGATCATCGAATGCAACGCCGCGTTCGAGGCTTTGACCGGTTATACCCGTGAGGAGGTCATCGGCCGCAATTGTCGTTTTCTGACCGGGGCCGGGACGGAGCCGCAGTTGATGGAAACCCTCCGTGCAGGCATCCGCGAACGACGGCCGGTGATGGTCGAGATTCTTAATTACAGGAAGGACGGCCATCCTTTTCGCAATGCCGTGATGGTGGCGCCTATATTCGATAGCGAAGGGGAACTCCTTTATTTTCTCGGCTCCCAGATGCAGATTCCGGACGGGCCCGACGAAAGCCGCGCAGCGGCCGCGCGCCTCAAGGTCGAAGGGTTATCGCCCCGGCAACGCACGGTGTTGCTGGCGATGGCAAAGGGCCAGCTCAACAAGCAGATTGCTCATGCGTTGGGGGTGTCCGAGCGTACGGTCAAAATGCATCGTGCCGCCATGTTGCGCGCCTTGGGCGCGCAGACGACCGCCGATGCCGTGCGCCTTGCAATCGAAGCGGGATTCTGACGGATTTTTGCCCCTGAAGTCAGGCTTTGCGTCAGGGGGCGGCAAGCTAATCTTTCGACATGAAACGTATAGTTCTTGTTCTGGGCGACCAGCTGACGCCGGCCCTATCCTCCCTTCGAGCGGCCGACCGGGAAAACGATGTGGTGTTGATGGCGGAGGTCATCGCCGAGGCCACGTATGTCCGCCATCACAAGAAGAAGATCGTGCTGATCCTCGCGGCAATGCGGCATTTCGCAGCGGAATTGCGCATGTCCGGCTGGCGTGTCGATTACGTCACATTAAGCGATCCGGCCAATTCCGGCAGCCTGCGCGGCGAGGTGATGCGCGCATCCGCCCGGCACGGTGCGGCGCAGGTCTTCGCCACAGAGCCTGGCGAATGGCGCCTGATGCAGGAAATGGCACAATGGCCGTCACTCACCCTGCTGCCCGACGATCGCTTTCTGGCCGATCGTCACCGCTTTGCCACCTGGGCTGAAAAACGCACGGGCCTTCGGATGGAGCATTTCTATCGGCTGATGCGCCGCAAGACAGGTCTGTTGATGGAAGGCGACCAGCCTGCCGGGGGAAAATGGAATTTCGATCGCGACAATCGCAACCCGGCGCCGGGCGCTCTGGTTATGCCTGATCCGCTGCGTTTCGAGTCCGACACGATCACACGCGATGTGCTGAAGATGGTGGCGACGTGTTTTCCTGATCATTTCGGCGAACTGAATCCTTTCTGGTTCGCTGTCACCCGCGCCGGGGCCGAGGCTGCTTTCGCCCATTTTTTGCGCCATGGCCTCCGAGATTTCGGCCGCTATCAGGATGCAATGCTAAAGGGGCATCGTTTTCTCTGTCATTCAGTGGTGTCGGCCTATCTCAACCTTGGCCTGCTCAACCCGCTGACGATGTGCCGCGCGGTGGAGGCTGAGTGGCGCGCGGGGCGTGTGCCGCTTAACAGCGCGGAGGGTTTCATCCGTCAGATCATTGGTTGGCGCGAGTTTGTCCGCTGCATCTATTGGTGGCGCGGACCCGAGTATGCGCAGAGCAATGCGCTGGACGCGCATCGGCCTCTGCCGTCTTTTTACTGGAGCGCCGACACGCCCATGAGCTGCGTGGGCGCCTGTGTCTCCCAGACGCGCGAAGAGGCCTACGCCCATCATATCCAGCGGCTGATGATCACCGGCAATTTCGCGCTGCTCGCCGGGATAAACCCGCACGCGCTTCATGAATGGTATCTGGCGGTCTACGCCGACGCGTTCGAGTGGGTCGAACTGCCCAACACCATCGGCATGAGCCAGTTTGCCGACGGCGGTCTTTTGGCCAGTAAACCCTATGCGGCCAGCGGTGCCTATATCCATCGCATGAGCGATTATTGCGAGGCCTGCACCTACGACGTCAAGGCAAAGGAGGGGCCGAAAGCCTGCCCGTTCAATCTGCTTTACTGGCATTTTGTCGCGCGCCATGCCGACCGGCTGCGCGGCAATCCGCGCATGGCACAGATGGTGCGCACATGGGAGGGGTTCGCACCCGAAAAACAGGCCCGGTTAACGCGTGACGCCGAGCGTTTTCTCGCTTCCCTTGGTTGAGCGGCAGCGGGTGGAGCAATAGCGCACGGAACTCCAGTCGCGCGCCCATTTTCTGCGCCAGACGAAGGGCCGCCCGCAGGCCGCGCAGAGTTTGCTCGGCAGATCGGCTTTTCTGCGCATTTTCACCAAGGCAGCCTTTCTCCATTCCACGCAATCAGTCTGCCGCTATCGGCAGTGGTGAGAGTCTCGATCACCCGCAGAAGATTCTCTGCCGACGTGGCGGGCGAAAAGAGCGTTCCCGCTGGCACGGCACCTTGGAATGGCGCTGAAAGCGCGGTGCCCACGGTGCCGGGGTGCAGGGCCACGACGATCGCCTCAGGGTGGGTGCGCCGCATCTCGATAGCGAAATTGACCACCAGCATGTCAAGCGCCGCCTTGCTGGCACGATAGGCATGCCAGCCTCCCAACCGGTTGTCGCCAATGGAGCCGACCCGTGCGGAGAGAACCGCGAAAACCGAGCGTCGATCGCGTGGCAGACGTGGCAGCACATGCTTGGCAATCAGCGCCGGCCCGGTGGTGTTGATGGCGAAGACGCGGGCCATGGACGCGGCATCGAGGCTGCGAAATGTCTTTTCGGGAACAATGTTCCGCACCCGATCATGCAGAATCCCGGTGGTTAACAGGACCAATTCGGGGGTGTGCTCGATTGAGGCCGCGGCGTCGGCAATGCTGTTCTCGTCGGTCAAATCGAAGGTGAACGGCGACACCGTGGCACCAAAGCCGACGCATGGTCGGCGTGATCCCGCATGGATGCGCGCATAGCGCCCAGACGCGGCAAGGCGTTCGACGACAGCATGGCCGATGCCGCCGCCGGCGCCGAACACAGCTGCTACCCTCATCTCAGCCATCGCTGCAGGATCGGCCGCACCCTAAGAAACCGACGGTAACCTGCCTCAAGAACCCACAGGACCGGTTTCAGCCGGGCGAGTTCGCCAAGCGGTCGCAGCGCCGGAATGACGCGCCACATGGCCGCAAAAGCGGCGGCGCCGTCATAAAGCACACTGCCTTGCTGGGCATGGAAACGATCGAGCAGCAATTGCCGGTCGAGAGGGCAGGCCTGCGCCGGGTCGGTGAGATCGACGAAGTGAATACGCTTTGCCCGATCCCATCGGCGCATCAGCGCGATCTCGCGCAGGCAGAGTGGACAGCCGCCATCGTACCATACGGTGAAGGTATCGTCGTCGTGTCGATCATTCATTATCACATCTTGCAATACTTCCCGCCCTGTGACGACCTGACATTTCGGGAACATGTCAGGTCGTCCGGGTTACTGCCTGGCATCCTGACTGGGCATCTGGCGCCTATGCCCTAAATGACGTGTTTCCTCTGTGGCACCCTCAAAGGATGATGATGGAAGACAAGTGTGTTGGAGGCGTGTTGTGTTTGTTCTGGTGATGGGTGCATCGCGAGGCCTCGGGCTCGAAGTCGTCAAGGCGGCGCTTGGCCAAGGTCATAGTGTCAGAGCCTTTGCTCGCGGCGCCTCCGGCATCAAACTGACGCACGATCGGCTTGAGAAATTCCCCGGTGATGCTCTGGCGTCGCAGGACCTGAGGCGAGCGCTCGTCGGCGTCGATGGGGTAATACAGGTTCTGGGGGTTTCCAACCGTGATTTGTTCAGACCGATCGACTTGTTTTCCCAGGCTACGGGGGTCTTGGTGCCTTTGATGATCAGCCAGGGCGTGCGCCGGTTGGTGGCTGTAACCGGCTTTGGTGCAGGCGACAGTGCCGCTGCTATCGGTCCGTTTCAGCGCCTGCCCTTTCGTATGCTGTTTGGTCGCGCTTATGACGACAAGACCCGGCAGGAAAGGCTTATCGTCGCCAGCGGTCTGGACTGGACGATCTGGCGACCGGGCGTGCTGATCAACGGGAGCATCAGCGGCAAAGCTAAAATCTTAATGGCACCGGCACAGTGGCGAAACGGTGTTGTGTCTCGCGGAGATGTCGCAGCTAACGTGGTATCCCATCTTACAGATGTAGCGATGATTGGCCAAAAACCTGTTATTATCCGGTTTTAAATATATTAAATTTCTATATTAAATAAAACTTTTCTCTGTTTTTTATAATATATAACCTAAACATTTTCTTTCCATAAATAAATAATCTTTAATATTATTATAAAAACTGCAAATTAAAATATTATAACGCCTTAATTAAGAAAAGCAACAAAGCTATTTCCGTTTTTTACTTTCATAAAATAGCTGATGCTGAGATAATCTGAGAGTGTGCTTCAGAAATCGACTTGATTGATTTTCCCCAGACCTCTGCGGATGTAAGCGATCACGAACCATGCCTCTAATGATGAGATAGTGGTCTCGACATTACAGGTTAGAGATTGGCCCACTGTCGTGGGGGTGCTAATCGCAGCGACTTTTTTGCAAGCAACAGTAACATAGGGTGTCGGCCCTGGCGATCTGGCCGAAACTACAGCACTATGGAACCGGTAGGGCGTCCAGTGTCTGCAAAGCGAGTTGATTGAGGCGGTCGGATTTACAGCGCTCCTCTTCCCACAGCGTCTGGCGATGAACGCGGGCGCTTTGTTTAACACGGATGTCATTGCCGTCGAGCGTCCAGCCCGTGTGGCACATCTGAGCAAAGACATAATCTTGCTCCAGATAGGAAAATCATTACGTCCGCGTTCATACCAGCATCGGGTCACGGCGGGTGCATATGACACTGCTAAAACGACCGAGACCATCGGTGCGTTGGATGGACTCAAGACACACGGATCCTTTTTAGGTGGCACGAGAGGCGGTCGAAGGCACGCCGCGTGCGACGCGATTGCATCTGCAAGGCGGCGTGATGTCTCCGGTAGTCCGGGGGATTGCCGTTCTGCTACGTGAAGCGGACCGGCACGAAACGACGGCAACGGTATAAGATGATGTCCGCTTTTCGCTGTTCGTCATTGAGCCGCTAATGTCCTAGAAGAGGCGAAACCGGTAAGTGCGCTTAGCGCGGGACAAGCAGACAGGCTGCTGACGCCTCATCTCGCTTACAGAAAGAGCTGTCCAAGTTTTCAGGATGAACGAACCCGCTGCGCGGGATTGGTGCGGTGTGCAGGTCTGTCACCACGGCGTGAGCGATCTGTTTTATTTGGAACTGTCCTGATCGGGCCAAGCACTCTGGCTTCTTCCCACCAGAAGGAGCCGGATGATGACAGAGTCCCTGTGCATTGCTGCAATCAGTCCCCTTCGCCAGCGCCTGCTTGATGACATGGCGGTGCGGCGGTTCTCCCGGGAGACGCAGCGTAATTACCTTCGCGATGTCGGCCGTTTCGCCACGTTTCTGGGCCGCTCACCCCACACGGCAACAGGCGAGGATGTGCGCCAGTTCCAGATTGCGCAGAACGCGGCTGGCATGCCGACACCGACCATGAATGCCATCGTGTCGGCGCTGCGGTTTTTCTTCACCCAGACGCTCGACCGCCCTGACCTTGCACGCAAGTTGGTCCGGGTAGCGCAGCCCCGCAACCTGCCCGTCGTGCTGAGCCGTGATGAAGTTGCCCGGTTGCTCAACGCGACCGTATGCCTCAAGCATCAGGCCGCCCTGTCGGTCGCCTATGGGGCAGGCCTGCGGGTGGCCGAGGTCGCCGCTCTCAAGATCAGTGATATCGACAGCGAGCGCATGCTGCTCAGGGTCGAACGGGGCAAAGGAGGACGATATCGCAACGCCATGCTTCCGGCAGACCTTCTGCCCCTGCTGCGGGAGTGGTGGAAGGCCGGACGCCAGCAGGGCGTGATGCATTCCGGTGGCTGGCTTTTTCCCGGGCAGGACACCATGAGGCCCATCAGCACACGGCAACTCCATCGTGTGGTTGTCGATGCCGCGCGGGCTGCTTCGATCACCAGACGTGTGGGGCCTCATACCCTGCGGCATAGCTTTGCCACACACCTGCTTGAGGATGGTGTCGATGTCCGCGTGATCCAGGTTCTGCTGGGTCATTCCCGTCTGGAGACCACGGCCCTTTATACAAAAGTTGCGACACGGACCGTGCGGGCCGTCATCAGTCCGCTCGACAGGCTGGGCATGCTGGCGACAACGCAGGCGAGGCCCGACGGCTGATCCCCCGGGGGGGCGGTCATGTCTGCCTCCCTCGAACTGGGGGACATCTTCCGGGCTGCCGGCCCTGCCTGGCGGTCAGCCCATGCCGGCCGTCTCCCCCTGCAGCAGCTCAAGGTCATGTCGGCGATCGAACACTGTCGCACCGCGGCCCTTGGTGGTCATGTCGCGGCCTGCGGGGACTGTGGACACTGGCGGATCGCCTATAACAGCTGCCGCAACCGTCATTGTCCGCGCTGTCAGGGGAACGCCGCGCGGACATGGCTGGCCGAACGGGAGGCCGATCTGCTGCCGGTCGGATATTTCCATGTCGTCTTCACCATGCCGGCGCGGATCGCCGACATCGCGCTCCAGAACAAGGCCGTTCTCTACGCCCTGCTGTTCCAGGCGGCCTCGGAGACGATGATGACGATCGCCGCCGATCCCCGGCATCTGGGTGCCCGCATCGGCATCACCGCCGTGCTGCACAGCTGGGGTTCGGCGCTGACCCATCATCCCCATGTGCACATGATCGTGCCGGGTGGCGGTCTCTCGCCCGATGGCCAGCGCTGGATCTCGTCACGCCCTGCCTTCCTGCTGCCCGTTCGCGTGCTGGGCAAACTGTTCCGCCGCCTGTTCCTGACCCGGCTGCGCGCACTTTTCGATACCGACCGGCTGGCCTTTCGGGGGCAGCTTGCCCCTCTAGCAGACCGCCGTGCCTTTATGCGGTATCTGGCCCCTGTGCGCAGCACGCGCTGGGTCGTCTACGCCAAACCGCCTTTTGCCGGTCCTAAAGCAGTGCTGGCCTACCTGTCGCGCTATACCCACCGTGTCGCCATCTCGAACCGCCGCCTCCTGGCGTTCAACGAAAACGGCGTGACGTTCCGCTACAAGGACTACCGGCGGGACACGGCCCACCAGCAGCAGGTCATGACACTCGCCACGGATGAGTTCATCCGCCGCTTCATGCTGCATGTCCTGCCACGGGGATTTCATCGCATCCGCCATTATGGCCTGCTGGCCAGTTCCAGTCGCAAGGCCAGCCTCGCCCGGGTGCGGGAACTGCTCAAGGTCATATCCACACCAGCGCCAGAAGTCCCGGAGGCCGAACCGGCCACGCCACCGCCGTGCCCATGCTGTGGTGGTTCGATGGTCGTCATCCAGATCCTTCCCCGATGGTGCCAGCCCCGAGGACCACCACGGGCGACTGATCCGGCCGGGGGATCACCATGACAGCCCGCAGAGATTACAGCATGACCGATCCCGATATCGGAGTGGCATCGCTCCGACAAACCGTATCTCCTGTACGCATCACTGGAAAACCCGGGAAAATCGCTGCCTACACTGCCAGTTCTGTCATTGCGTCATGCAGATCCGGTCACAAAAACCCGTTCCAGTTCCACAAACGCACCTGTATGCTCTGGCTCAGCCTCTCCCCCGGGACGGCGCCAATTGCAAATTCCCCATAACTGAGTCCCGGTGTCGCGGGTTCGGTCTTCCCAGACTTTCGTACGCCTCGCGGCGCCCGAAACCCTTCAGGAAAGCGGATGGTCCGCAACACTTCTCGTTATTCGCCGATGGTCGAGAGGGATTGCCAGATTATGCGATGTGCAACGCAGCCAGGGCGAGCAGCGACAGGATTACCGCGGCCGTCATCCGACCAACAGTCGCGCACCGAGTGCCGTGAAAAGCGCAACGGGCATAGCCACAGCACCAACCTTGAGAAATTGTAGAAACCCGACCTCTTCGCCTTCTCGACGGATCACCTGCAACCAGAGAATTGTGGCTAGAGATCCCGTCACGGAAAGGTTTGGGCCAAGATCCACGCCAATCAACAGGTTATCAATCACCAGTCGCGGGACATGAGTCTGCGCCACTGTCTCACTGGCAATTAATCCGGCAGGCAGGTTGTTCATGATGTTGGAGATAAAAGCCAGAAGAGCGCCAGCCCCCCAGGCAGCAGTGACAGGATCGCTTTTGGCGGCTTGCTGAAGCAGGCGGCCAAGCACTCCGACCGCTCCCGTACTTTCGACGGCAGCTACCAGAACAAACAGGCCACCGACCAGCGGGAGAACGCCCCATGAAATATCCCGTATGAGCGCAAGCGGCGATCGTCGTGCCAGCGCTGAGACGCCCAATGCTGTCCCAATACCGGCGAGCGCTGTTGGCAAGCCGAGAGACAGATCAAAAGCTGACACTGTGACAAGCAGAAGCGCAGTTAGCACGATGCCGACAAAAGCCGCCTTGCCGCCCAGTGTTAACGGAATGGTTTCAACCTGGGAGGCGCAGTCCTGACGCAGGTGTGACCGTTCCATGAGGCGCAAAACCAGATAGGTCGTCATGATCGCCAAGATCGACGGGAGCGCGAATGACCTCATCCATGATCCCAGCGCAGGGAGTGCGCCGTCATACAGAACCAGGTTCGCCGGATTGGAGACAGGCAGGACAAAGCTTGCCGCATTGGCGACGAGTGCGCAGGCAAACAACAGCGGAAGGGGATCAGCTTTTGCCTTTTTTGCTGCCGCGAACACGGCTGGTGTCAGCACAACAGCCGTCGCATCGTTGGACATGAACGTCGTCACCACGACACCGGCCAGATAAACCAGGCTGAACAGCTTTGCCGTTGAACCAGCGGCATGATTGACGGCCCAGGTCGCAATCCAGTCGAACAGTCCGTTTGCGCGCGCCGTTTCACTGAGCAGCATCATGCCGATAAGAAACAGATAAACATCGCCGCCTTTCACGAGACCGGCCCCCGCCATGGTGAGGGGGATCAGCCCTGTCACCATGAGGACCGTGGCTCCGATGACGGCCCACATCCATTCCGGGATCCGAAACGGTCGAAGAATAACACCGGCCGTCGCCAGAACAGCGATCGTCCAGATCGCCTCCTGGTGAGAGGTCATGCCGACACCTGATCGGCAGATCGCAGTATCGATGCCGAACCTATCCAGAGCCCCAGTGACACGATTGCAAAGCAGCCCAGAGTATAGAACGCCACGGTGTATCCCAGATCTTCCGCAAGCCATCCTCCCAGAGCCGGGGAGAGGCTTGCTCCAATGCCCTGCGCCGTCATAACAATGCCCTGTCCGATATTGATCCGTCCGGTTCCGTTCAGCAGTCTGGCCACCAGACCTGGCACGGCGACACTCTGAAGCCCCGCACCGATCCCATCGAGGATCTGCACCGGCCACACACCCCAATGCTGGATGAAGCTTCCCGCGATCAAACCACGCAGCGATAGGGCGGCAAACGATATCAGCAGGACGATCCAGTAACCACGGTCCCTGACGAAACGTATGGCCAGCAGGCTCACGACGATCATCACAGCCTGTGCGACCATCACGGTCATCGCCGTAAACATGGCTGGATTACCCTTGCCTGCACTAACGACCGCCATGCCGTACAGCGGGAGCATCGCGGCGTTTCCGAGATGGAAGAAACACAGACAACTCGCCAGAATGAGAAGAGGCTTGTGTCGCAGAAAGGATCGCAACCCCTCCGCCGTCCCCTCATCGTGAACGGGTTTATCGTCCAGTCCGCGTGCAGCTTTATGATCTATGGATTTTTCCGGGATCAGGAGGACCGCAGAAATGGCGAACAGACCGAAGGCGACTTCAAGAAAGAAAATTGCTGAGAGGCCAAACTGCCATCCCAGCCAGCCGGACAGTCCGGCCCCGGCCATATTGCCGGCGTGGTTCCAGGCCTGGTTACGGCCGATCTGTGTGTTGAAGCCTTTCTGGCGCACGATCCCGAGCGTTATAGCCGCCATCAGAGGGCCCATCCCGGCTCCGGCCAAAGCAGTTGCAAGTTGACTGACCGTCACAACGGGCACCGCTTGCGAGCTTAGAAGAAGAAGTGAAGCAGAAATCGTGCAGAGCGCTGCCACAATGACGAGCAACCGCTTTTTCGTCGTGTGATCAATCAGCGCGCCCGCGGGAATGGTGGCGAGCATTCCGGCAATGCCTCCCACGGTCATGACGGTTCCGATCGGCCCCGTCTGCCAGCCGTGACGCTGAAGAAAAACGCCGAGAAAGGGCCCTATCCCGGCCTGGACGTCCGCCATGAAGAAATTGAGAGCGCATAAGGCGAGCAAGGCCCGATTAAACCCTGGAATAGCGGGGGGTTCATGAGTAACGGCTACGGCGGTATGAGGCGAGGTCATCACGGTCTCTTCGTTCAGCAGCAAGCCTTAACTGCGTTCGAAAGAATAAGTTACAAAATTATTTTTCCTCTGCTTTTTGTTGAGTTTATTGGAATATTCATTGCCATTTGCCCCGTATAATAAAGTATTTTTAACACAAAAAGGATCAATCTATAAAAATATTTATCCGTTATTTAATATAATCGACAGGCATGCTAATATTTCCTTCATCCCGCATCCTAAATCAGAAAGGTCGTTCAGGTTGCTGAGCCTCTCGTGCCCAGCATTAACATGGGGCTCTCCGATATGCTTCTTCGGGGCGAACCGGCGTTAATGTCGTCACTTCGATAAAATAACCCCCTTTCGCTCGAAAATAGAAGCACCACGCCCCATGCGCGTTGCGTGGAGCCTGCACCTCCCAGCCATCGGCGCTTAGGCGCTCATAAAGAGCATCAACGTCCTTGCGAGACTTCTGGATGAAACCAATGTGCAGGATGTCGAATTGCCTGGGATAATCGAAGCCTTCGAGCTTGTTGTCGAAATGATTGACGATCAGCACCAGCCCATCATTGTCCTCCATGATGGCCATCTTGATCCCACGTACAACGAGAGTGCGCAGGCCGAAATACTGTTCGAACATCACGCGATCAGCCTCAGTATCTTGGCTGTAGAGATTGATATGGTTCAGCTTCATGACTGTGTCTTTCCGTCGGTGAGACGGACACGAGCCGGTCGCAATCTGGACAGCGACGACCGACCACGGACGAGGCCTATCCTCGTCGTGTCCGGCCATGGCCAAGAGCGGGTTTATTCGCTCAAGCGTGACTGTCTCCGGAGAGACCACAGGTTATCACCCTACCTGTATCGCTGTCTTTTTAGGCAAACACGACTTTGCTGATGCCAGCATCAGCGGTCAAGCGACATCTTCAGCTATGTCCGCTTACGAGACGTCCATTGGAAAACAAAAAATGACCGATATGAGAGGCGATAACCGACATTACAATGAAGGACGCGGGACGGAGATCGTCCCCGCGTGGCAGAGCCAGACTGGCAACTCGCACCGACCTGGTTCATTGTTTCCGTGATGAATCCGTTTCGTTCGCCCGACAACGACCTCCCCCTGTCGCATGCCCTCATCCTGAAGGCAGCGCTGCTGACGATCGGCTATATTGAGGAAAACGGCCCGATCGGCCTCACGCCCAGCAAAGCGCTCAAGCGCTATTTTGTCGCGTGGGCCGCCGAGGCATTTGACTGGCCCCACTATAGGGTCGAAGACCTCTACGCCGTCAACAAAGTCCTCAATGAACACGATTTCCCGCCACTGGTGATCCTGCACGAGGTCCTGCTCAGCGTGAAGCTCGCACGGCATTTCAAGGGCACCCTGCGGCTGACCGACCTGGCGAGAAAGCTCCAATCGGAGCCAGCCCGGCTCTGGATGCTGTTGACGACCCATCTCCTCTTTGTCGTTGTCCACAGCCCTTACACCCGGAGCGATGAACCACTGTTCGGCAACTGGGATATCTTTCTCAACGTCATCAATATCGAGGCCCAGGTTGCCGTCACCGAAGAGCGGTTATGTTCGGTTCTCTACGGGGGCGAGGAAGAGGATATCCGTCGCCGGGATTTCAAGCTGACCGCCAGTCTTTACGTCCATGTCCTGAGTCCGCTGTGCTGGGCAGGACTGCTCAACGAGCACCGAACAGGCACCGGCTTCAGCAGACGGGATTTCTATACCAAAACGCCCTTATGGGCGGCAGCCCTCAAACTCGAGACGGATCGACACCTGCTCCCGACGACCCGTCACTGACTCCAACCGGCCGCTAACGCGGGTGCGTCCGAAGACAGTCTCGTCCAATACAAAAGGCGGCTCCCGAAGACCGGAAGCCGCCCATGATACTCAACAATAGATCTCACTCGGCTGCGACCGCATCAGGACTGTCGGTCATGCGCGCCGCCCCTTCTTCCGTTTCAATTAGCTCCGGCGCATTCGCCGTCCGCAGAGCCTCGGGCAGCCAGCCGCTGCCCTCAAGCAGCCTTTCGGCCGCCTGTGCCATGTCGCCCTTCTTCATATGGGCGATGCGGTCGGCGGCCTCGTTACCCCGCGCCTCGCGCACGGCTTCGAGGATGCGCGCCTTGGTGACGCGGCCGAGATAGTTCTCCACAGTCGCCTGCCAGCCCGCTTCGGCCAGGTCGAGCGTGAGCGCAGTGGCGAGACGGTCGGCGCGGGCCAGCCGCTCCCTGATGCTACGCGCCAGAGACGGACCATGGGACGATTCATGCAGCGCGTTGATCCCGAAAGACAGGCAATGCGCCAGCAGCGCGATGCGACTGGCATCGTCCAGTCCGTCGAGCCACTGCCAGAGTGCGTCCTCGTCCTCCGGCAGATCGTGCTGCCAGCCCTCGTTGCGCTGGCGTAGCGCGTGGGCCGGCAGGCTGCCGGGCATGTCGGGGGAATGGACCCGCAGCGGGATCTCCCGGACATAGGCTTCCAGGCAGTCCACGCCCGAGACCTGCCAGTAGAGGTCGCGGACCAACGTGTGCAGCAGTTCCGTCAATGCGATATGCGGATTGGCAGCAAACGCATCGCGCAGAGCCAGCGTGCGCCAGGCCGTCAGTTCCGTCAGCAGGCGGTCGGACAACGGCTTCAGCCCGTCGTCGTCCTCGGGCTCATTGTCGGAGGCGCCTTCCCTCCCTTCGCCGTCGTCACCCGCGCTGTAATAGACGACCGCGTCATCATCACCTTCGGATGCATCGTGGTGGTCCTCGGGGTCCGCCAGCACGTCTTCCGGACGGACGAAGCCCCGCTCGACCAGCAGTGTGCCGTCGGTGTCCAGGCTGACGAAGACCCCTGCACGCGCTGTGTCCGCCGGATCGAAGGACACAAGGCGTTCTTCCAGCGCCTCAATGGCCTGTTCGATTTCCCCCAGCCGGGTATCGATGTCTTCGGGGAATTCATCGGCCTGCGCGTATTCCGCTTCGATGGTTTCCTGTTCGCTGTGCAGCGCAGTCAGCCGGGCGGCTTCTTCCTCCGAAATCGCAACAGGCGTGCCTTCGATCTCCGCGAAATCCCGTGTGTGGCCCCAGGGGAAGGATAGCGCCACCTCGACCCATTTCCAGCCCTCGGCACGGATATCCTCTGCGACTGACGCCAGTTTTTCCATGACCAACCGGTCGAGCAAGGTCGGATCCTGCAGCCAGCCGCCATCGTCGGCTTCGAACAGGTCACGCATGACGGGACCGCCGGCAGCAAGATAGGCATCCAGCCCGACGAAGCGCACGCGCCGATCCGATGCGCGCACGGTTTTTTCCGTCAGCATGCGGCGGATCAGATAGGGCTCGCGATTGTGGCTCTGGGCAATAATCTCCCAGACCTGTTCCTGACGGGCATGATCGTCGCTGATCGAAAAGGCCATGAGCTGGTCGAGCTTCATGCCATCCTGCTCATAGACATCGAGCAGCTTGTCCGAAACGGTCATCAGGCGCAGGCGCTGCTTCACCACGGCCGGCACGACGAAGAACGCGGCGGCGATTTCTTCCTCGGACATGCCCTTCTCCAGCATGTCGCGAAAGGCACGAAACTGGTCCAGCGGATGCAGCGCGACCCGCTGGACGTTCTCGGCCAGGGAATCATCCTCGGCGAGAATGGCCGAGCCGGCTTCGCGCACGACACAGGGCACCGGGGCCGTCTTCGCCAGCTTCTTCTGCTTCACCAGCAGTTCGAGCGCGCGGAAGCGCCGGCCGCCGGCCGGCACTTCGTAAGACCCGGTTTCTGCCCCCTCGCCGTTCAGGACGGGACGGACGTTCAGGCTCTGCAGCAACCCGCGACGTTCGATATCGCAGGCCAGTTCCTCAATCGACAGGCCGGCCTTCACACGCCGCACGTTGGACTGCGACAGCACCAGCTTGTTGAAAGGAATATCACGGGACGCATTGAGGGCGATTTTCTGGATGGCGCTCGCCATGGCGGAACACTCCGTGACGGACGGGCGGAAGCCTCTCTCCCACCCCTGAATCCGTCACCGAAAACCCCACGTCCCTCTTCCTCTCTCCCGGCCCCACCAGACGCCGGATCGCATCCACGGAACCGCGCAGAGACGGTTCTACAGAACACAGGTCCGTGCCAACCAACCCGCGAGTCGATACAAGCTGCGATACATTGCGACTATTATAGTCGCGTCCTCACCAATTTGTGACAGTGCCGACGGCGATAGCCGCGCGTGTTCGCGACTATCCCCAAGCCCTCTTCGGACGGCCCATCTCTTTGTTTGCGTGTATTTTTCTGTTCACACACGTCCCGTCCGACATCCAGAGTGCCGTCAGAGCCAACCAAAGGTCCATGCAGAAAGGACGGGAAGATGGCACGCCAACGCGATACGATAGCGGACAGGCTGCGGCTCGTTCTCGACGCCCCGGACGCCAACGTGACCCCATTGCGCAGTGGAGCCGATCCACGGCTGGTCAGTCTGGTCCGGCTTCTAGCCCGTCAGGCCGCACGGGATTTCGTCAACGCCGAAGTGGAGGCCGCGAGGCGACGCGATCTCCAGGATTAGGGAGATGGGATTGTGAAAGTCGCGCTCTACGCCCGCTATTCATCCGAAAACCAGCGTGATGCCTCAATCGAGGATCAGTTACGCCTCTGCCGGCTTCACGCGGAGAAACAGGGCTGGACGATCGTCGACAGCTACACCGACCGGGCGATTTCGGGTGCTTCCCTGCTCCGCCCAGGTATTCAGGAACTGATCCAGGACGCCACGCGCGGCCGCTTCACGATCGTACTGGCCGAAGCCATGGACCGGCTGTCGCGCGACCAGGAAGATATCGCCGGGCTGTTCAAGCGGATGACCTTCTCCGGCGTGCGGATCATCACCCTCTCTGAGGGCGATGTCACACACCTGCATATCGGGCTCAAGGGCACGATGAACGCCCTGTTCCTCAAGGATCTGGCCGAGAAGGTGCGCCGTGGACTGCGCGGACGCGTCGAGGACGGCAAGTCCGGCGGTGGCAATTCCTACGGCTACGATGTCGTGCGCCAGTTCGATGCGAAGGGTGAGCGCATTCGCGGCGACCGGACCATCAATGAGGACGAAGCCCGTACGGTCAGGCGGATCTTCACCGATTACACGCGCGGCAAGTCCTCGCGCACGATCGCCATGGAACTGAACCGGGACGGCGTTCCGGGTCCGCAGGGACGCGAATGGGGACCGTCCACCATTCACGGCAATCGGGAGCGCGGGACCGGCATCCTCAACAACGAGATGTATGTGGGCAAGCTGGTGTGGAACCGGCTCCGCTACCTCAAGGATCCCGATACCGGCAAGCGCGTCTCACGCCTCAATCCTGAATCCGAATGGGTGATCCAGGAGGTGCCGGAATTTCGGATCGTCGAGCAGGATCTGTGGGACGCCGTGAAGGCGCGCCAGGTCGAGACAACCTTCAACCAGCCGGAAAGGGGAAACGAAGCGCTCAGTGAGCGGCGGCGTCCCCGCCATCTCTTTGCCGGTCTGATCCGCTGCGGCTGCTGTGGCGGCGGCTACAGCATGATCTCGAAAGATCTGCTCGGCTGCTCGACGGCGCGCAACAAGGGCACCTGCGACAACCGCCTGAACATCCGTCGCGACGCGCTGGAAGCATCGGTCCTGAGCGGACTGCGGACGCACCTGATGGAACCTGACCTGTTCAAGGAGTTCTGCAACGAGTTCACCCGCGAGGTGAACCGACTGCGTATGGAACTGGGCGCCGACCTCGTGGCGATGCGAAATGAGCTGCCTCGTATTGATCGCGAACTGGACAAGGCAATCCAAGCCATCCTCGACGGCGTTCCGGGCGCGAAGCTCAAGGATAAGATCGGCGCGCTCGAGGCTCGCAAAATCGAACTTACAGAGCGTCTGGCCAACACGGAGGAGCCACCTCCCCTTCTCCATCCGAACATGGCGGAGATCTACCAGCAGCGGATCGCGTCTCTCTATGAAAGCCTTCAGGCCGAGGAGACGAAGACCGAGGCGGCCGAGCGCCTGCGTACGCTCGTCTCACAGATCACGCTCCAGCCCGCCGATGGCGAACTGGCGATCATCCTGCGCGGCGACCTGGCGGCGATCCTGCAGTTTGCGGCGCACAAGAAAAACGCCACGGTCCATCCGGACAGTGGCGTTCTTGATGCGTTCGTATCGCAAGTATCGTTGGTTGCGGGGAACCGCACACTACGATCCCGGCGAAATGTGGCGAATGGTCATTCGCAAGCGTCGTTGGTTGCGGGGGCAGGATTTGAACCTGCGGCCTTCAGGTTATGAGCCTGACGA
>NZ_JBDNXE010000050.1:0-28783 GCF_047721585.1 Gluconacetobacter sp. | reverse complement strand
GGGGAAAGACAGCATGGTGAAGGAACAGGCGCACACCGTCCGCAGCTACGAGCAGGAACTGGATCAGGTCCGGGGCATGCTCGTCCGCATGGGAGGAATCGTCGAAAGCCAGATGGCGATGGCGATGGCCGCGATCGTCGACCGCGACGAGGACGCGGCGGTGGAGGCGTCGGAACGCGATCCGCAGGTGGACGAGCTGGAGCGCGAGATCGAAACCCTGTCGATCCGCCTGCTGGCGCTGCGGGCACCGATGGCGGGCGACCTGCGCGAGATCGTGGCGGCGATGAAGATCTCGGGCGATCTGGAGCGCATCGGCGATTGCGCCGCCAGCATCGCGCGCCGCACTCTGCGGCTGGAGGCCGGCGATGCCAGGCTTTCGCCGGGTGGTCTGCGCACCATGGGGCGGCTGGTGCAGGAAAATCTGCGTCGGGCGATCGACGCGATGAGCCAGCAGGACAGCGAGCGCGCGGTCGAGGTCTGGCAGTCCGACGCGGCGGTGGACGAGCTTTATACTGCCATGTTCCGCGAACTGGTGACGTACATGATGGAAGACCCGCGTACCATCCGGTCCTGCACGCATCTGCTGTTCATCGCCAAGAACCTGGAGCGGATCGGCGATCATGCCACCAATATCGCCGAGCGGGTCTATTTCGCCGCGACAGGCGAGCAACTGCCGGTGGCGAGGCCGCGCGGTCTCCCGGTGGTATGACGGAAGCGAAATGATGTCGGGTACGATGACGGATACGGGTGAAGGCACTGCGGGCGGCGGGCGGCGGACATATGTCCTGGTGGTCGAGGATGACGACGCGCTGCTCATGCTGGTGCGGTATAATCTGGAAAAGATGGGATACGAGGTCGGCGTGGCCGAGGACGGGCACCAGGCGCTGGCACGGGTCGCGGAGCGCCGGCCCGACCTGATGATTCTGGACTGGATGCTGCCGGGCCTCTCGGGGCTGGATGTGTGCCGGCGCCTGCGCGAGCAGGAGGCCACCCGCGCGCTGCCGATCCTGATGCTCACCGCCCGGGCCGGCGAGGCCGACAATATTCGCGGGCTCGATGTCGGTGCCGACGATTATGTCGTCAAGCCTGTCAGTATCGAGGCGTTGCAGGCGCGTGTCCGCGCGCTGCTGCGCCGTGCGCCGCCGCTGGAGCAGGTTCTGCGTTTTGGCGACGTGACGATGGATACCGTCGCCCATCGGGCCGAGCGCAACGGCCGCGCCCTGGCGCTGGGGCCGACCGAATACCGGATCCTGGAGTTCTTCCTGCGCAATCCGCGCCAGGTCTTCTCGCGTGAGGATCTGTTGCAACGGGTATGGGAGCGTGGGGTGCATGTGGAACTGCGGACGGTCGACGTGCATATCCGGCGCCTGCGGCTGATCCTGAACGGGCCGGGCGAGGGCGATATCGTCCGGACCGTCCGGGCCGCGGGCTATGCCCTGGACGACCCGCGCCCCTGATTGCGGGGCCTTCGCGCGCCGGGAGTTGAACCATGTCCGCAATCGTGGCCGAGAATATCGTGGCGGGCATGGGCGTGCTGGCGGCGGCCGTCCTGGGGTGGCGCATGATCGCCAGCCGGCGGGCCGCCACCATGTCGGTGGCCACGGGGGATTCCGTGCGTGCGGTTCCGCCCTCGGCCGATGTCTTGTCACGCATGATCGAGACGCTGGACCTGGTGCCGGCGGCCGTCCTCGTTCTGGATGCCGGGGGGCGAATCCTGCATGCAGGGCCGGGCGCGTGGGAATTGTTCGGCGACAGTCTCGGCGCGATCATGCGCCATCCGGCTCCGCTTTCCGCTGTGCTCGAATTGCGGGACGGTGAGCGGGTCGAAGTGGACATGATGCTGGATGTGCCGATCCGTCGCGCGGTGCGCGGGCAGTTCCGCCGGATCAGCATCGGAGCCGGCCAGTCGGTTGTGCTGGCTACCCTTCAGGACGGCAGCGAGCGCGATGCGCTGGAGCGCATGCGGACCGATTTCGTGGCCTATGCCAGCCACGAACTGCGCACCCCCCTGGCGGCGTTGACGGGGTTTATCGAGACGCTGCGCGGCCCGGCCGCCGACGACCCGCAGGCGCAGCAGCGTTTTCTTGGGGTCATGGCCGGGCAGGCGGCCCGCATGCAGCGCCTACTGGACCGGTTGCTGATGCTGTCGCGCGTGCAGATGATCGAGCATCGCAAGCCGCGCGGCACGGTCAGTCCCGCCGCGATCGTCTCGCGGGTGCGCGACGAGGCCGCGCCCCTGCTGGATGGGGGGCCGGCCAGCCTGATCGTCGATCTGCCCGCGGACCTCCCGGATTTTGCCGGTGATGCTGATCAGGTGGTGCAGGTGCTGCTGAACCTGATCGAGAATGCGATCAAATATGGATCGGATGAACGCGATCGTGCGGTGACGATCGGCCTGCGCGTGCGCCAGACGGTGCCGGCGGCGCTGATGGGCGTGGTGGGCGCGGGCAAGATCCAGGGGGCGGCCCCAGGTGGCGGGGTCAGGCAGGGAATCGCCTTTACGGTAACCGACAACGGGCCGGGGATCGAGGCACGCCATCTGCCCCGCCTGACCGAACGCTTTTACCGCGTGGAGGGCAACTCGCCCCGGCGGACCGGGACCGGGCTGGGCCTGGCGATCGTCAAGCATATCATCGACCGGCACGAGGGGCGGCTGACGGTGGACAGCACGGTAGGGAAGGGAACGGCCTTTACCGTCTGGTTTCCGTTCGGCGACGGCGTGTCTCCGAAACGTCATGAAACTGTCATGGACACATCATTCCCTCCGCCTGCTGATCCGGGCTAGGAGGGGGCACCCGGGAGAAGCGTGCCACAACGCCTTGTCGCCGCTGCCGGGTTTGTCTGCCACGCTCGTCCAGGAACGGAACCCGATGCGTCGTCCTGTCAAATTCCTTGCCGCTCTTATGGTTGCGGCCGGTCCGGCTGCCCTTTCCGTCGCGCACGCCGCCGACATCACCGGAGCGGGCTCCAGCTTCGCCGCCCCGATCTATGAAGCCTGGGGCGCGGCCGCCAAGAACGCCACCGGCGTTGCCGTGAACTATCAGAGCGTCGGTTCCAGCGCGGGCCAGAACCAGGTCCTGGCCGGCACGGTCGATTTCGGTGCGTCCGACGCCCCGATGGATGCCGCCAAGCTGGAAAAAGGCTCGCTGTTCCAGTTCCCCACCGTGATGGGCGGCATCGTGCCGGTGGTGAACATCCCGGGTGTGAACGCCAATGCGCTGCGCCTGACGGGCGATGTGCTGGCCGATATCTATGCAGGCACGATTTCCTCCTGGAACGACCCGAAGATCACGGCGCTGAACCCGGGGCTGAAGCTGCCGGACCTGCCCATCGCGACGGTTCATCGCGCGGATGGTTCGGGCACGACCTTCGTGTTCACCTCCTATCTGTCGCGTGAATCGCAGTCCTGGCACGATGCCGCCGGTGCAGGCAGCTCGATCGCCTGGCCGGGTGGCGTGGGCGCCCGTGGTAATGACGGCGTGGCGGCTTCCGTCCGCAACACCGAAGGCGGCATTGGCTATGTCGAATACGCCTATGCCAGCCGCAACCACATGACGACGGTGCAGCTCAAGAGCAAGGCCGGTGATTTCGTCACCGCCAACCTCGACAGCTTTGCCAAGGCCGCCGGTGCCGCCGACTGGAAGGGCGCGACGAACTTCGCGGTCGACCTGCTGGACACGCCGGGCCAGGGCGCCTGGCCGATCGTTTCCGCAACCTACGTGCTGGTGCCGAAGCCGCCGAAAGATGCCGATAAGGGCGCTGCGGTGCGGAAATTCTTCGGCTGGGCCTTTGATAATGGCGATTCGGCTGCCCGTCGTCTGGATTATGTCGTCCTGCCGGCTTCGGTGAAGGCCGCTGTGCGCGCTGCCTGGTAACAGGCAAGGTTCTTGAATGTGGAAAAGGCGGGGATCTTGGTCCCCGCCTTTTTTATTGGTCATCTCCTGTCCGGGAGAGGATTATTTTTCATCCATTTGTACGCCGTGACTTTTAAATATTTCTGTCATACTTCAAATGTCTCATCGGGTGCGGCTTGTTCCGCTAGCGGTGTTGTGTGTTTGCAACAGTATATGTATCATTTAATTTCAATTACTTATGGTGTTTTGTCATCGTTCTGTCATGAGTCAGTTATAAAATCATCACACCGAAAAAAAGCAGGCCAGTTTACGAAGTCGTCATCTTCTCCTTCGGAACGGATGACATGCGTCTGCGATCCTCTCTTTCTGCCTTGTTCTGCACCACAGCATTGCTGGGCACCGTCTCTCTTATGCATCCCGCTGCGGCAGCCGACTCGCAGGACGCGCAATTGCGCGAACTGCGGCGGGAAATGCTGGAGATGCGGGGCCAGATCAAGGCTCTGAAAGCGCGCCTGAACGAGCCAGAGACCACGAATACCCGCACAGCCCGGGTGGCCGCTGCGGCGCATCGTTCCGAAATGTCCAACCGCATGGCGCATGATATCAATATCGGCGAGCCCACCCGGCCGAGCGTCGGTGTGCTGAATGCCTCCGGTGCCGGCACGCCGCCGTCGGATCGCGCTGTGGTGGAATCCTGGAAGGATTTCCAGGCAGCTTCGAAGAGCGATGAAGAAGTCGCAGTTGGCGGCATGAAGATAGGTTTCCCCAACGGGCGCTTTACAGTCCAGTCGAAGGACGGCGAATATGCGCTGTCGATCGGCTTGGCATTCCATGAGGATTTTGGCGGTTTCATCACCAATAATCCGCGTGGCAACGAAGCAAAGGGTGCGTTCAACGCCTTCACGACCAACCAGCGTCGTCTGCGTATTCCGTTCATGTTCCGCTACAAGAACTGGGTGGCGGCAGTTACGCCTGACTTCGGCGCAAATCATAATGACGGATACGTCGGCCTGTATGAGGGTAATCTGAACTATACCGGCCTGCGCAACACGGTGCTGACGGTTGGTTACTTCCAGCCACGCGTGACCGAAGAGGATGCGGAGAGCTCAAACGACTTCATGACGCTCGAACGTCCGAGCATCACCGACATGGTACGCAATATTGCCGCCGGCGATGCGCGGTTCAGCGTTGGTGGTATGCACTACGAGAAGCGTTGGTGGATTGCCGGCTACTTCACTGGTCAGGAATGGGGTCATCGTAACCCCTCTGATAATGGTGCCACCTATTACGGTGGTGGTAGCGGATCAGTGGTCGACAGTCAGACCGGTGGTGTGTTTCGCGTTGCCGGTCGGCCGATCGCAACGAAAGATTGGGACATGCATGTGGGGGTGTCGACGATGTCGGCATTCAAGGTCCAGGGAACAGGCACGAACAACCGGACGACATCGTTCGGCCAGCGCCCTGAGTTTGATATCGGTGAAGGCAGCATGTCGGCCACCGGCACTATTCCGTTCGTCTCGCACGTCTGGGCGGCTGGGCCTGAACTGGGCCTGCGTTGGCGCCGCCTGCTCGTGAAGGGCGAATACTATCATGTTGGGATCGAGCGTTCGCAGGCGACGCTGCCGACGCTGAACTTCCAGGGCTGGTATGGTGCGGCTGCTTACACCATCTTCGGCACGCCGCGGATGTATAACATGAAGGAAGGTGCGTGGGGTGCGCCTGGCGTCAAGGAAACGGAAGAGTTCGATCCGGCCCATGACAAGTGGGGAGCCCTGGAAGTCGTCGGCCACTATAGCGTCATCGACCTGAACGATAATGCACATGACCCGTCGGCGCTCAGCGCCAGCAAGCATTACAACTACTATGGCGTGAATGGCGGCCAGCAGACGGTTTGGCAGGGTGGTCTGAACTGGTATCCGAACCGCCATTTCGCGATCAAGGCGGATTACAGCCACTTCATCGTGTCGCGTAGCCAGCAGACGACGAATACGCTTGGTCGCACGGGTGACTCGGTCGAAGCCCGCGTGCAGGCGACGTTCTAAAAGAACAGAGGGGCGGTGCGCGCTGGAATGCGCATCGCCTTCTGACCGTCCTAATGGAATGAAGGGCTCGCGGAATCCTATCCGCGAGCCCTTTGTTTTCATGTCTTGAGGATAGATAGAGGTCAGACGTCGTTGTCGGACGCCGCATGCAGGGCCGCGCGGAACGCGTCAGCCATCAGGCTGTTTTCGGCGTCTTTCTTGACGACGAAATGCAACGGGGTCGTCAGTGGAGGGAGGTCGGGGCAGGAAAGCCGGCGTAACTGGCCGTCACGCACCAGCGGGGCGGCAAAGGCTTCGGGCAGGAAGCCGAGATAGACGCCGGTCAGGATCAGCATCGTGCGCGAATCAATGGTTTCGGCCGAGGCGGAGAATGTCAGGCGGCGGCGGATGGCGGGCCAGTCGGATGCCGTGGCGGCATCGGAGACGTCGATCAGCCGTTCTTCTTCAAGCATCGGCAGCGTCAACGGGCTATCATGGTCGAACAGGGCGTGCCGGCGACCGCAATAAAGATGCAGCGTTTCCGAGATCAGTATGCTCGCGCTCAAGCCCGGCTGGGCATCCGGCCGCAGGGTCAGCGCGGCTGTCGCACGTCCGTCGAGCAGCGCATGCTCGATATCGGCCGCCGAGGCGGAGGTCATGCTGATAAAGACCTCTGGATGCTGGCGGCCGAACATCTCCAGCGCATGGATAATGCCGGTTTCGCCATAGATCAGTATGTTGTCGATGACGTAGAGCGCGAAACGGCCGGATAGCACGCCGCTGGCGATGTTGATCCGGTCGCGGAAGCGGTCGATGTCGCGCAGCAGGTCGTCGGTCGCGCGCAGCACCTCGCGGCCTTCCGGCGTCAGGGAGAATCCGCCGCGGCCCCGGCGGCACAGGCGCATGCGCAGTCGCTGCTCCAGGGACGAGATGTCGATGCTAATCGACGACTTGCTCTTGCCCAGCGCCAGTTTGGCGGTCGCGAAACCGCCAAGCGTCGCCACGGTGCGGAATACACGCAGCAGGCGCAGATCGACTGCGGCCAACTGGCCGGAAAAGCCCTAGGGGGAACGGACCGGGGCAGGCCCGCGCCGGGGATCGGCCAAGGGGAAGCATCCTTCCTCTCTGCGAGGAAGGGTGCATACCATGGTCCGGCGGCGGGACGCTATTGGCCGGCGGTCCGGGTGTCCGCGCTCAGGAGGTCAGGAGACGAACGGTTGGGGCGGCATCGGGGCGTGACTGCTCTCCTGCATGACGTAGGCGCGCATCTCGCGGGCCAAACTCTCGGCTTCCTCCAGCCGCATTCTTACGATGTCGCCGATGCTGACCAGCCCGACCAGATGGCCGCTGCCATCGAGGACGGGCACATGGCGGCTATGGCGGCGGGTCATCTTGCGGGCAACCGAGTGAATATCCTCCGATCGGGTTGCGGTGGGGACTTCGCGGGTCATGATGTCGCGCGCCGTCAGGCCCTCGATCCGCGCGCCGTGATGCGCCAGGGCATCGACGATCGAACGCTCCGACACCATGCCGGCAAGGTGGCCGGCCGTGTCGACGACCGGTACGGCCCCGATATGGCGTTCGGCCAGCAGGCGGGCGATCGCCGTGACGGGTTCCTCGACACCGACGGTGATGACGGTAGGACCCTTGTCGTTGAGGATATGCAGGACGGGGATGCTCACGGGGTATTTTCTCCTTTTTGGTCCACGCTTCATAAGTGGCGTGGTGCGACCGTCTGCACATGGGGGGGGCCGGCCGCGGAACAATGGCTGCATCCGTTCATGATGGCGTGAGAACACGGCGGGGATAGCGTGGTGCTTCACGGCGGGGGGAAACGTCTCATATAAGGGGGGCGCGCCGGGACTCGGCGCACCGGGGCCGCATCCCCGCAACGATCCGCCCCTGTCCGGAAAGGCTTTACATATCATGCCCGCCTATCGCTCCCGCACCACCACGCATGGCCGCAACATGGCCGGGGCCCGCAGCCTGTGGCGTGCCACGGGCATGCAGGATTCCGATTTCGGCAAGCCGATCATCGCCATCGCCAATTCCTTCACCCAGTTCGTACCGGGGCATGTCCACCTGAAGGATCTGGGCCAGCTTGTCGCCGGCGCAGTTGCCGAAGCGGGTGGAATCGGTCGTGAATTCAATACGATCGCGGTCGATGACGGTATCGCCATGGGGCATGGCGGCATGTTGTACAGCCTGCCTTCGCGCGAGTTGATCGCCGATGCGGTGGAATATATGTGCAACGCCCACTGCGCCGACGCGCTGGTCTGCATCAGCAATTGCGACAAGATCACGCCCGGCATGCTGATGGCGGCGATGCGGCTGAACATCCCCGCCATCTTCGTCTCGGGCGGCCCGATGGAGGCCGGCCGGATAACGGAAGGCGGCATCGAACGGCATGTGGACCTGGTGACGTCGATGGTCTCGGCGGCCGATCCGCGTGTCAGCGATGCCGAATCCCAGTCGATCGAACGGTCGGCCTGCCCGACCTGCGGATCGTGCTCGGGCATGTTCACCGCCAATTCGATGAACTGCCTGACCGAGGCGCTGGGCCTGGCGCTGCCGGGCAATGGCAGCCTGGTGGCGACCCATGCTGACCGGCGCGAACTGTTCCTGGAGGCCGGGCGGCGGATCGTCGGCTTGGCCCGTCGCTGGTACGAGCAGGACGATGTGAGTGCCCTGCCGCGCGGCATCGCCACCATGGAAGCGTTCGAGAACGCGATGACGGTCGATATCGCCATGGGTGGTTCGACCAACACCGTGCTGCATCTGCTGGCTGCCGCTCATGAGGGCGGGGTGCCGTTCACCATGGCCGATATCGACCGGCTGTCGCGTCGGGTGCCGCATCTGTGCAAGGTCGCGCCGTCGAAGGCCGACGTGCATATGGAGGACGTACATCATGCGGGCGGTATCTTCGCCATCATGGGCGAACTGAACCGGCTGGGTCTGCTGCACCGCGAGGTGTCGATGGTGCATGCGTCATCGCTGGCTCAGGCACTGGAACAGTGGGACGTGACGGCGCCTGACGCGGCCGATGAGGCGAAGACACTGTTCCGCGCGGCACCGGGCGGGGTGCGCACCACGCAGGCATTCTCGCAGGCCAGCCGATACCGTGCGCTCGACCTCGACCGGGCAGACGGTGCGATTCGCGATGGCGCGCACGCCTTCAGCCAGGATGGCGGGTTGGCGGTGCTGTACGGCAACATCGCCGAAGACGGTGCGATCGTGAAGACGGCCGGCGTGGCGGCGGGCCTGCTGCGCTTCAAGGGGCCGGCGCGGATCTTCGAGAGCCAGGACGACGCCGCGTCGGCCATCCTGGGCAACCGGATCGTGGCGGGCGATGTGGTCGTGATCCGCTATGAAGGCCCCAAGGGCGGTCCCGGCATGCAGGAAATGCTGTATCCGACCAGCTACCTGAAATCGAAGGGGCTGGCCGAATCCTGCGCGTTGATCACCGATGGCCGCTTCTCGGGCGGCAGTTCGGGCCTGTCCATCGGCCATATCTCGCCCGAGGCGGCGGAGGGCGGGGCGATCGGCCTGCTGCGCGAAGGGGATGTGATCGAGATCGACATTCCCGGCCGGGTCCTGCGCGTCGACCTGCCGGACGCGGAACTCTCCGCGCGCCGGTTGCAGATGGAAGAGACGGGGGAGGCCGCCTGGCAGCCCGATCGCACACGCTCCGTGTCGGTCGCGTTGCAGGCCTATGCCGCGCTGACCACTAGCGCCGCGCGGGGCGCGGTGCGCGATGTGGGGCAGCTTCGCCGTCGCGGATAAGTCGCGGATAATATGTCGGGCAAAGAAAGCTGCTGGGGAAACTCGGCCGCTTTCTTGTCATTACAACGTAATGATGTCTGTTTTATGTTACGTTGCGCAATAAATTTCCATAAAATGATGAAGAGTTGGGCATAAAATAGCCCTATCTGTGCGATGACACGGGCTTCATGAAATTTGTTTTCAGAACATGGACATTTTTTCATACATGTTTTGAAATATACCTATGTATAGGCTGTTGAGAGACAGCGTCGCTCTGACGGGCACGCACGCACGGGGAGCTCGAGATGACTATCACACTGCATAATCCCTGATCTAAGCAGGAAACTTGTCCCGCGCCCGGCGCGGTGACCTGGCCGACGCGGCCCTGGCGGCAGCAGGTGTGCCGATAATTGTTTCTGATGAGAAATAATTTGACACATCTCGTCTTCCGGATGCGGTCGTGCGGCCTGTTTCTTCCTGATGCTGGTAAAAGCCCTGGACGGGGAAAAGCTCACATATGAATGCAATCGTCGTGACGGCGCTGCGGCGGCCGTACACCTTTGTCGTTCTGTCGATCCTGATCGTTTTGTTCGGCGTCATGTCCGCCCTCAAGACGCCGACAGACGTCTTTCCCAATATCAAGATTCCGGCGATCGCCGTGGTATGGACCTATGGCGGTCTGCTGCCCGACGAGTTCGCGGCCCGCGTCATGTACAATTACGAGCAGGGCGTGACCTCGACGGTCGAGGGAATCGAGCACATGGAGTCCGATTCCTATTACGGCCGTGGCATCGTGAAGATATTCTTCCAGCCCGGCACGGATATCGGGTCGGCCGAGGCGGATGTGACCGCGATCTCGCAGACCGTGCTGATGCAGTTGCCGGAGAAGATTCCGGCGCCGATGATCATGAAGCTGGAGGCGTCTTCGGTTCCGGTCATCACGCTTGAACTGACCTCCGATACCATGACGCCGTCGGACCTGTTCAAGCTGGCGCAGATCCGCGTGCGTACACTGCTGGTGACCGTCCCCGGGGCGATCGTGCCGCATCCCTACGGCGGCATGGACGCCTTCGTGATGTTCGCACTCGATCAGAAGCAGTTGCAGGCGCACCATCTGTCGGCGATGGACGTGCAGAATGTTCTGGACAAGCAGAACATCGTCCGCCCAGCCGGCGACCAGAAGATCGGGTCGACCGACTGGATGGTCGCGACCAATGCCCAGCCGAGGTCGATGGAGGAACTGGCCAACATCCCCATCAAGCGTGTCGGCAATTCCGTCATCTACATGCATGACCTCGGACAGGTGTATCGTGGGGGCCATCCGCAGACCAACCTCGTGCTGGTAAAGGGGCGGCAGGCCGTCATCATGGTCGTGATGAAGAGCGGCGAGGCCTCGACGCTGGACGTGGTTTCGGGTGTGAAGGCATTGATGCCCCGTCTGCAGAAGGTCATTCCGTCGACAGCGCATATCTCGGTGCTGAACGATGCGTCCGGCTTCGTGCGGGATTCGATCGTCGACGTGCTGCGCGAAATGGTGACGGCGGCGTTCCTGACCGGACTTGTGGTGCTGCTGTTCCTGGGTTCTTGGCGTTCGACGATCATCATCGCTACCTCGATCCCGCTGGCGATCCTCTGCGCGGTCATCTGTCTGGGCTGGGCCGGGCAGACCATCAACGTCATGACACTGGGCGGCCTCGCCCTGGCAGTCGGTATCCTGGTTGATGACGCCACCGTCATGATCGAGAATATCGATACCCATCTGGAAATGGGCAAAGAACTGGAGGTCGCGATCATCGACGCGGCCAACCAGATCGTGATCCCGACCTTCGTTTCGACGACCTGCATCTGCATCGTCTGGCTACCGTTGTTCGAACTGGGCGGCGTTGCGGGCTGGCTGTTCATGCCGATGGCCGAAGCCATCATCTTCGCGATGATCGCCTCCTTCATCCTGTCGCGTACGCTGGTGCCGACGATGGCGAAGTTCCTGCTCGCCGGGCAGACGCACGGTGCCCATGGGCACGACGGGCACGAGGACCACCTCCAGGGCGGGAATATCTTCTCGCGCTTCCAGAGGGGGTTCGAGCGCCGTTTCACGGCCTTCCGTGAGGCCTATGGCAGATTCCTCGAGCGTTCGATCGCCCGCAGGGGGCGGTTCGTCTCCATCTTCCTCGGCGCGTCCGTCCTGTCTCTCGGGCTGTATATCGTGGCGGGTCGTGATTTCTTCCCCGAAATCAAATCCGACCAGTTGCAGATGCATATGCGTGCGCCCCTGGGGACCCGCATCGAGGTGGCCGGACGAATCGCGACGCTCGTCGGCGACCGCATCCACCAGTTGCTGCCCGGCAAGGTCGATGACGTGGTGAGCAATTGCGGCCTGCCGGAAGGGCCTCATAACCAGGCATTCATTCCGACTCCGACGATCGGGACGCAGGATTGCGACCTGACCATCACACTGACCAATGCCGAATCGCCGGTCTGGGATTATCGCGCCGTGCTGCGCAAGGGCCTGTCGGCAAGCTTCCCCGGCACCGTCTTTACCTTCCAGCCCGCCGACCTGACGGCGCGCATCCTGAATTTCGGTTCCCCGGCGCCGATCGATATCAAGGTTGCGGGACCGGAGCTGGGCAAGAGCTATCAGTACGCCCTGGAACTGGTGAACAAGCTGCGCCTCGTCCCCGGCGCCAGCGACGTGACATTGCAGCAGACGATGAAGACGCCGACGCTGTTCGTGCAGGGCGACCGGAGCTTCAGCCAGGCGACCGGTGTCAATGCGGCTGACCTGGCGGACAACGAATTGATGACCCTGTCGGGCAGTTCGACGGTCGATCCGCAATATTGGTATGATCCGGTCTGGGGCGTCACCTTCCTGCTGAATACGTATGTGACGCAGAACCAGTTGACGCATTTCAATGACCTCCTGTCGATCCCGGTCGACAAGGGAGACGGCGATCCCTCGGGCAAGGGCATGCAGTTGCTCGGCGCGATCAGCACGATTACGGCGAAGGGGACGCCCGGACAGGTTTCGCATTACAATTCGATGCCCGCCTTCGACATCTACGTGTCGGCGGAAGGCACCGATCTGGGCAGCGTGCTGGCCGGCGTCAACAAGGTCATCGCGCAGACGGCCGCTGACGTGCCGCGCGGCGCGGCTGTGGATGTCGAAGGGCAGGCCACGACGATGCGCAGCGCCTATGTGCAGTTGGTTGGCGGTCTCGCCGTCTCGATCGCGCTCATCTATCTGCTGATCGTCGTCAATTTCCAGTCCTGGCTCGATCCGTTCATCATCATCTCGGCTCTGCCGGGGGCGCTGGCGGGTATTGCCTGGAGCCTGTTCCTGACGCATACGCACCTGTCCGTGCCAGCCCTGACAGGTGCCATTATGTGCATGGGAACCGCGACTGCGAACTCGATCCTGGTCGTCTCCTATGCCCGTGAACGTTTTGAAGTGCACGGAGATGCGTTGAAGGCGGCATTGGAGGCGGGATACGGGCGTATCCGTCCCGTCCTGATGACGGCGGCCGCCATGATTGTCGGCATGGTGCCGATGTCGATCAGCAACTCGCAGAATGCGCCGCTGGGCAAGGCGGTGATCGGCGGCCTGATCGTTGCCACCATTTCCACGCTTCTGTTCGTTCCTTGTGTCTACGCGATTATCTACAACCGCTCGTCGAGCCGGAAGGAGACCGTCTGATGGCTTCCCTGTCACGCAACACCCTTCTGGCCGCCGGGGCATGTGTCCTGGTCGGGCTGGTCGGCTATCAGGTGGTCACCCGGGTTCACGCGGTGACGGAACTGCGCGCCGAGACAGTGCGCAATGCGCTGCCCGACGTCGCGGTGATCCAGGCGAAGCCTTCGCCCAAGACCGTGACCCTGACCCTGCCGGGGAATATCGACGCCTGGTACCAGGCCCCGCTGTTCCCGCAGGCATCGGGCTATGTGAAGATGTGGTACAAGGATTACGGCGCGGAAGTGAAGAAGGGCGACGTCCTGGCCGAGATCAACGCTCCCAGCCTGGACGCGCAATACGCCCAGGCCAAGGCCGATCTGGCGGAGGCACAGGCCAAATACAACCTGGCCGTCGTCAGCGCCAATCGCTGGCGGGCCATGGCCAAGTCGCAGGCGGTATCGGGCCAGTCGGTCTCGGTGGCCGATGCGAACGAGAAGGCCGGGCTGGCGATGATGCAGGCGGCCGAGCACAAGGTCGATCAGTTCGAGGCGCTGGAACGCTTCAAGACCATCGAGGCGCCGTTCGACGGCGTGGTGACGTCGCGCGATATCAATGTGGGCGATTATGTCAGCAGCGGGACGGGCGAGCACGGCAGCAATGGCGATGCCAGCCAGCTCTTCACCGTATCAGACATGCACAAGATGCGCCTGTTCGTGTCGGTGCCCGAGACGTTCTCCTATATTCTCAAGCCAGGCATGACGGCGGAGGTCAGCGTTCCGCAGTTTGCAAACCGGACCTTCAAGGCCGATTTCCTGACCATCGCGCGGGGATATGATCCCAACACCCGCACGGCGATTACGGAATTTACCATAGATAACGACAGGCATGAGCTGTGGCCCGGCACTTTCGCATCGGTGAAGATGACCGCACCCTCGACGCCGGGCGTGTTCCAGATTCCGACGGCCGCCCTCGTGTTCGAAGAGAAGGGCATGCAGGTCGCGGTGCTGGATGCCAACGATGTGGTGCATTACCACAACATCCAGGTGGGGCGGATGGCCGATGCCGAGACCGACGTGACGTCGGGGGTCTCGCCCTCTGACCGGATCATCAACAACCCGCCGGCGGACCTGCTGGAGGGGCAGAAGGTGCATGTTGTCCAGCCGGCCAAGGGGTACGACCAGGAAAACGAGGAAATCGAGGGATGATCATGCGGTCTCTGCGCCGGACCATGCTGTCCGGCGGGGCGATGCTGTCGCTGGCGGCGCTGTCCGCCTGCGATCTGGCGCCCGCCTACCATCCTCCGACCTATATCGTGCCCGCAAGCTGGCATGGTCAGGGGGCGTTCGCCACCGCGACGCCGGCGGACGCGCAACTGCCTTCCAACTGGTGGACGCTGCTGCATGATCCGCAGCTCGACGCTCTGGAAGACAGGGCCGTTGCCGCGAACGCGGATTTGCAGGCGGCGGCCGAACGCTTCGTCCAGGCGCGGGCCATGGTCATGAGCGCGCGCGCGGACCTGCTGCCGCATTTCGGTCTGGCCTTCGGGGCGTCGGACAACAAGCAGTCGGCCGACCGGCTGTTCCGTTATAAGGGAGCGTTGACGCAGACTGACGAGTTCTATGGCGGCCTGGCGTCGTGGGAGCCGGATTTCTGGTCGGAGATCCGCAACCAGGTGCGCATGGCGAAGTTTTCCGCCCAGGAGAAGGCAGCCGATTACGCCGGTGCCCGCCTGAGCCTGCAGTCGGAACTGGCCAGCGATTACGTCGCATTGCGTGGCTATGACGCGCAGGATGCGATCTATCGCAAATCTATCGCCTATTACCAGCAGGCCCTGAAGGTGACGCAGACGCAGCTCGTCAACCAGGCGGCGCCGCGTCTCGACCTCGCCCGTGCCCAGAACCGCCTGTATGTGACCCAGGCGGCGGAACTGGACATCCAGGCCGAGCGTGAGGTGACGGAACATGCGATCGCGGTACTGACCAACAGCGCACCGTCCGATTTCCACATCGCGCCGACCGATACATTGACGTTCGTGCGCGCCCATATCCCGGTGGGTGTGCCCTCCGACCTGTTGCAGAGGCGCCCCGACGTCGCTTCGGCAGAACGCGAGATGGCACAGGCCAATCGCGCCATCGGGGTTTCGCGGGCGGCGTTCTATCCGCATATCTCGCTCCATGCCAATGGTGGGTTCGATGCCAATGGCTTCGATCTGGCCAATCTGGCAAACAGCATGTGGTCCTATGGTGCTTCTGCTTCGATGCCGATCTTCGAGGGCGGCATGCGCCGCGCGGCCTTGCAGGCATCCTGGGCCAGCTATCGCGAGACGCGCGATCATTACCGGTCTTCGGTGCTCGCGGCGTTCCGCGAGGTGGAGGACGGGCTTTCGCGCACCAACCGGCTGTGGGCCGAGAATGACCGCCTGAAGGCGGCGACGTCCGCGGCGCTGGACATGCAGACCATGACCATGACCCTCTACAAGGGGGGAGTGTCCGCCTATCTGGACGCGATCATCGCCCAGGAAGCGGCACTGGAGGCCCAGATTGCGCAGGTGCAGGTCGAGACACGCTATTTCCAGGCGGAAATCGGACTCATCCGCGCGCTTGGCGGTGGATGGAACGACCGGCTGCTGCCGACGCCGGACCAGACGATGACGTTCTCGGTGCTGCAATATGACGGGCTGCATCATCCCGCTCCGACCGGTGGCATCGACAGCGTGCGGGACGAGACACCGTTCGACAATCTGAGCGGCGGGGCCCCGGCACTCGACATGGGGACGACATCGGTCCAGGCTGGGCGTTAGCTGCTGGCCGGAAGGGTGAAACCGAGGAAGGTGGGGCGATTTTATCGCTCCGCCTTTTTCGTTCTCGTGCCGTGGGACGAGATACGCCCTCACTTGTCATGTGGCTGAGAAGATGGCGGCAGTGACGGTCTGGAAGGGCGTAAAGCCCAGAGGTCTGTAAAGGGCAATCGCGCCACTATTGGTTGTATGGCAATGCAGGAAGGGTATGGTTCCGCGCGCCAGGATACGGGTCGCGACTTCCCGCATGAAGAAACCGGCAGAGCCGCGGCCACGACGGTCGGGATGGGTGTATATGCCACTGACCTCGACATACTCTGCCGGTTGCGTGCGTTCGTCGCCTTTCGTGACCTGGATTGGCAATCCTGCCAATATCAGCGCGCGGCGAATCGTTGCTGGTTCCAATCGCGCGAACATGCACAATTCGGACGGCCGGTATCTGGTTGAGGCGTTCGAGCGCGATGTGACGAATGGCTGCCTCCCGTAAGTGTCGTGGATCGTGCCGCCCGCTGTCCTTTCGGAACATCCCGATGCGCCGCCCGGCTATGGGGAAGTTCTGATCTCGCGCCTGATGGATATTTTTGTGCGGCATCCGGATGTCTGGGCGAAGACGGCTTTTTTGACCAGGTGCCGCCTCCTGTTTGCCGCCTTGGGGGAGGAGGGGAGTGAGCAGCATTCCGCTGACGGGCGAGGTGTATGATGGTGTACCGGTGGACCTTGGCCCCAGGGTGCCGGCTCTTCTGATATAGCCCGGGATTACGGGAGGCTGGGTCAATTCGCAGGTCATGGCCAGAGGGCCTGCTGGATACGGCGGTCTATCCGGCCCGACCCCGGGCTTCGTGCCGCCTGTCGCCGCCAGGCATTCCCGATCCGCAGGTTCTGCCCGGTATGAAGTCGGGTCGCGCCCGGTTTGGCCCCTTCCTTATGATCTGCATGCCGATCTGGAGGCTGATGGCAGGATTCGGCTGGCCTGTGCCGGCGCACAGGAGGCTGTGTTCCTAGAGTGTGCGTCCTTACACGGTCGGGGCCGAGGACAGCCATGTCTTTGCGTGCGCGGGAGATGGGCCGGTGACGATACATGCCCCCAACGGCTTCTGTCGACGTTTTGCGATCTGCGTCGTCGGATTCGCGGTGACCTTGGGAGAGGGAGTATCTTCAGATGCGGTCATGCTGCGATTGGGCCTGCATGCCAGCGTCGTGGACACGATTGTGATCACGGACGTTTACAGGGAGACGCGGCGGGAGATGGTTGTCTCCCGCCTCCCGGTTTTCTGAGCGCTGCTTTGGCGGATTCGCCGAAAAAGGAGCAACCGGACTTTCCCTGCGCCACGATCACGGCAGCCAGTATATGTCCGATGATTTCCATAACGAAATTCGCTTCCTCGGCATCGAAAGTTCGCCCGCCTTCGTCCGAGCCCCGGAGGGCAACGGATGCGCCGAACGCTTCATCCGGACCCTGAAGGAAAACCTGCTCTGGGTCCGGACATTCGATACCGTCGAGGAACTTCGACAGGCATTGCTGGAATTCCGCGATCTATACAATGAAACCTGGCTCATCGAACGGCACGGCTTCCTGTCTCCTGTCTCCTGTCTCCTGCCGCCGTGCGCGCCAAAGCCCTTTCCAGCGCGGCTCTCGCCGCTTACGTTCCAACCAAATGTCTCAAAAACCGAGGCCAGTACAACTATCTGAACGCCTGATCCGGGACGCGGCTGACAGACGGCATCGCGCCCGTGTGTTGAATAGCGTTTATTTTTGATGGTTATCGGGGTACTAATTGTACTAGGCATGCTGTGCGGGGGGCTTGATTGAGCTGGAGACCTTATCGTTCAGCGGAAATCAGACGCGGTAATGGAACGGCCGCGATGCTTGTGGCGGTTTTTGGCCTAAGTTGCCTGATCTCCCGTTTCTTCGTCACGGATGCATTCGGCTATTCTTCCTTCTGGCCGCCGAATGCGGCGATGTTGGTCGCTCTGTTGAGCTTGCGCCCGCGTATGGCCGCTGTGGTGCTGGTGGCGTGTCTTGCTCTTAATTTCGAGATCAACAGTTTTGCCGGCGGCTTGTCGCCAACCGAGAGCTTTCTTGCCTGTGCGCTCAATGTCGTGCAGGTGCTTGTCGCGGCACCGATGACGCGCCGATTCTGCGGGGCGACGATCGATCTCACCCGACCGCGTCGGTTTGCGGCGTTTACCATCATCGCGCTGCTGTCTGCGGCCATCGAGGCGGCGATTGGAGTCGCCACCGAGTATATGCTGCTGGGTGATGCCACGCCACCAGTTCGTGAATGGATGCAATGGGTTCTGTGCGATGCGTTGGGGCTGCTGCTGGCTACGCCCGCCGTTCTGGCGCTACTCCGCTATGCGCGGCCGGGGCAGGTGGTCTGGCGGGTCGAGAAAGAGAACGTTGCCCTGCTGGTGTCGTGTATCGTGTTGACGATCCTCAGCTTCGTCTGGGGACGTTCTCCGCTATTTCTGTTTCTCTATCCGGCGTTGGCGATGCTCGCCTTTCATGCAAGGCCGGCGTGGAGCCTGACGGCCGTTTTCTTCGTCTCGACCTTTGCCTCGGCCCTGACGGCGTGGGGACTGGGGCCGATCGCCCGATTGTCGCCGGACGGTAGCCTGATGCGCGAGGGCATGATGCAGCCGTACCTGTTCTCGCTGTTGCTGGTCGTGCTGCCGATCAATAATGCGGTGGGCGAAAAGCGGCGCGATACCCGTAGGCTTCTGATGATGAAGGCTAATCTGGAACATGCAGCGACTCATGACATGCTGACATCGACCATGAATCGGCAGAAATTCGAGACGGTGCTGAAGTCAGTGGTCGACGCGATGCAACCGGGTGTGGTTCTCTTCATCGACATCGACGATTTCAAGGGGGTTAATGACAGTCTAGGGCATCAGGCGGGAGATGCATTCCTCAAGGCGTTCAGTGTCCGGCTGCGCGACCTTGTGTCGTGGCGTGGCGGCTGTGTCGGCCGGTTTGGCGGCGATGAGTTTGCCGCATTCATTCCAGGTGCGTTTTCCGCCGTGGAATGTGAGGCACTGTGCATCATGGTCTCGGATGCGCTGCGGACGCCTTACTGCATTGCAGGCGTCACGCGGTCGGTTACGGCGAGCATCGGCGCGGTGATGACCGGAATGGACCGCATCACCGCCGATGAACTGATCCATCGCGCCGATACCGCCCTCTATGTGACAAAGGCGGCCGGTCGTGATGGCTATATGCTTTTCAGGGAACCTGCCGCGGATCTTGTCCCTTTTCCTGTGAGTGAAACGCGGTAAGAGTCCGGTCGAGATCATTTTGAACAATTTCAGAATCTTATGAACGGGACGTGCCGCGTCCACCAAGTTCACAACAAATAAAACTCAGTGATTTCAAGGCACAGTGAAAGCTCCCATGACCGTAAGTGATTGAAATGTCGTAGAAAGATCTCGGCCAGACACTAAGGCAGCGGGTGTTTCAGGCCGCCCGGACCGGGCGGAGGGGGATATCGTCCAGCCCGAAGGCTTCTGCCGCCTGAATGATGTCATTGAAATGCCTGCCGCGCGCGGGCGGATGGGACAGGACGGTGCGGATCGTCAGGTCGGGACCGATCACATGTTGATTTGCGTTGAGAAGTGACCCTTTTGGGGGTTCATCCGCACTTTGCGTGCAGGACACGGGCGCGGATGAGTTTGAAACCTGCTCTGCCGAACATGGTGCGCTTGATCATCTTGAGGCGGCTGATCTGCCCTTCGACGGGACTGATGGTCCTGGGGGTATGCAACGCGGCCTGAACGGCAGAGAGGTCTCGCCGCAAGCCATTTACAAGACGGGATAAAGGCGTTTTCTCTCCTTCTTCGAGAAGAGCTTCCAGAGGTGTTTGTGATTTTTTGGTAAAAAGGTCCTGCATGTCTCTTACCCAGGCCGTGGCTTGCGCAAGCGCTGGCGCATCTGTCATCAGGCGTTGGATAAACAGGACGTCTTTTTCCGACCGATTGTCGGATCCAGTCGTAAGCATCCGTGCCAGATTTCTGCCCATGGGCATGGGCTTGGCTGGCACAGGATGACATGCAGCTGCCGAGGACCGTCTCGATACAATCCAGTCCCTGACGCTGCCATATCGGCCGGAGAAACCCATGGCCATGATTTCGCGATGCAGACGAGCTGCATTGTGACATCCTTCCATCAGGCGTTGATCGAGATAGGCGGCATAGGGGACCATGATGCCGGGCCGAAAGATGCGACGCTGCCATGTCGAGGGGTGACCCTGTCGCAACCACCGCCGGACAGTCTTGCGTTCCGCACCGATTGTCTGCGCGATACGGTTGATCGTCTGTCCCTTCGCCCGCATGGCGACTGCCTGCCGGTATTGCTCTTCTCTCTCTCCATGACGGGCGTGACTGGACGCAACGGGCCCGGCCTCACCCGGATTGCTCACTATTTCCGCGTCGATCGGCTGTTCGACCGGAGATACCTCATTCGTGATATCGGCCATGATGCGTCTGGCCAGGGCGGTGTGCCGATCGACGACGGTCAGGAAGGCATCATGGAGATTACGGATCAGACGCCATCGATCCGCGACCTGGATGGCTGCTGGGGCACCCTGCCGAATGCCGTCGGCATAGGCTCCTGCGCGATCGCGGGCGACAATCTCGATGCCGGGATGATCGCGGAGCCACGCCGCGAGTGTGCTGCCCTGCCGATCGGCCAGCAGATCGACCACCTTGTTTCGTTCCAGATCCACGAGAATGGTGCCATCATGATGACCACGCCGCCAAGCCCAGTCGTCGACGCCGAGAACACGGGGCGTTTCATGCCGTTCAGTAATCGGGACCATCCTGACGATACGCCGTATCAGCGTGTTGGCGCTGACCCGGCAGCACAGGCGCGTCGCCATACGGGCGCCCGCGCTCCCGCCCAGTGCGCAGGCCACGTCGAAGTGGAGGTCTGTCAGCCGGGACGTCTGCCGCGCGTGGGGAGCCGCGAATCCCCCCAATGGTTCGACGAAAGTGCGGCGCCGACATCCTTTATCGGTGCAACGGAAACGCCGCACCGTCATCGACAGGGAAACACGACGTCCATGCGCCGGCATATCGGCGAGCTTGCGAACGTAATGACTGTGACGCCGATGCGATAGCGTGCCACAATCCGGACAGGCTGCTCCATGAGAACGGGATTTCGTCTCGACCTGCATACTGTTGGCTACAATGACCGCACGACCAGACAACAAGGACGAGGGGAGATCAAGAGCACGAACGGTGGACAAGGGCACGAAATCCGGATCAGTGGCAGATCCTCAGCCATTCCCAAATCTACGGCCGCCGTACAATCACCTCCTGCACGCAAAGTGCGGATGAACCCAGTTCTCAGTGAAAATTAACAATCTCGGGCGTTGCCGGGCGGCTGACGATCGTGACAACACGGGGGACTGAGAGTTTAGCTGCTTCGTGCGTCATCAACTGCACGGGGTCGGTCACCGACTACCGTCGGGTCGAATCTCCCTTGCTGCGGACGCTGTTCCTGGAAGGATACGCGGTTGCGGAGGATATGGAGGCGACGTTGGTGACTGATGCGCACGGTGCGCTTGAGGACGCATCTGGTGCCTGTTCGCGCGTGCGGTACGCGATCGGGCCGAGGCGGGCGGGGACCTTGTTCGAAACGACGGCGATTCCCGAGATTCGGCAGCAGGCTCGCGATCTGGCGCGGCATCTGACAGGGATGTGCTCGTAAGCGGCGTTGTTGTGCAGGTGGCACCGGCGAAGATCGGGTATGAGAGAGTGGACAATGAAATCGTCAGTTGCGATATATAATCAGGACAGCATTGACACGTTCGGATGACGTTCTGGCCAGATGATCATGGGAGCCTGGCTGAAATAAAAAATTCTTGTTCAGGTCGGATATGCATAATTGTTTGCATGAGGTTCTATATTTTTATTCTTTAAATAGGGTGTTCTGTAATTCGCTGCAAATGCATTTGAAGGTTCCACGATGACGATGCAGGAGAATGGTGCGGTGGCCGCGCAGACGATGCGCGATATCGCGGCCGTGGTGCCCATCCTGCCGGAAACGGCCGTTGGCGGGGATGTCATGCAGTATTTCGAGCGTGATCCCGACCTGCTGTATATTGTGATCGTCGATCACGGCGGACGCGCGCTGGGGCTTGTCGACCGTCACACTTTTCATGTGCGGATGGCCGGCCAGTATGGATATTCGGTCTATCATCGGCGCCCGGTCACGCTGCTGATGGATCCGCGCCCGACCATCGTGGAGGCTGACGTGCTGGTGGCGGACTTTCTACCGCAGGCACTGGGGGCGAATGCCTCTGAACTTCTGCTGGGCTTCATTGTGGTCGAACGCGGGATCTGCCTGGGGGTAGGGTCGGCTATTGATCTGGTTCGCCACGCGCATGCCGCCAAACAGACGGCGCTCTCCGAGCTGCGCATGGCGACGGACAGGCTGCATGAGGCGAATGAGAAGATCCTGCGTGACAAGCTGTTCATCGACCGGATCGTCCAGAATGTGCCGTCGCCGCTGATCGTCCGGTCGGTTGTGGATGGGGACGTCATTCTGATGAACCGCGCGGCAAAGCGGTTCGAGGACTTCGCCCTGTCTGAAAAGATGATTGGTATGGCATCCTGCATGACGGATGGGGTGCCGGCGGATGACGGGCAGGCGACCATGGAGTGTTCCCTGGACGACCCGCAGGGAAACCGGCGGGACCTGATCATCAATCGCCTACTGATCGCTGATCAGTCGGGGACGCCGTTATGGGATCTGTATGTTTTTGATGACGTGACGGTTTACCGGGATAATGAGCGGCAGATCGAGCGGCTGGCTCATTATGACAAGGTGACCGACCTGTGCAATCGCCGGCTGTTCAGCGTGCAACTGGAGGCGTTGTGCGGCGAAAACAGGCAGGGCGTTCTATTCTATATCGACCTTGATTATTTCAAGACCGTAAATGATGTCCATGGTCATGCAGCGGGAGACGCCCTGCTGCGCCTGGTGGCCGGCCGTCTGCGTGAGCACAGCCGGCCCGGCGACCTGATTGCCCGTCTTGGTGGGGATGAATTCGCCATTCTATGGCCCAATACCGCCTCGCCGTTGGAAATCGACGGGCGGATGACGCCGCTCCTGGCGTCGCTGAGCGCGCCCTATCAGGTGGATGGCAAGCGGATCGTGATCGGGGCCAGTATCGGGTCTGCCCGTTTTCCCGAGGATGCCGACAGTGCGGAGACCCTGCTGCAGCATGCGGACATGGCGATGTATCGCGCGAAGGCCCAGGGGCGGAACCGCTTTGCCCAGTTCCAGGCCGCGTTGAGCGAAGAGGTGAGAAGTGCCGCGATCCTGACCGGTGAGTTGCGCGATGCGCTGGCGACCGATGCCCTAACCGTGCATTTCCAGCCGATCTACGATCGCACGGGCCGCCAGGTGACGAGTTGCGAGGCCCTGGTACGCTGGCGGCATCCGGTGCATGGGCTGATCATGCCGGACCGGTTCATTGCGCTGGCCGAGCAGAACGGGTTGATCCACACGCTGGGGCAGTGGGTTCTACAGGCCGCGTGCCGTGAGGCGGTAGACTGGCCTGCCGGTGTGAGGGTGGCGGTGAACGTGTCGCCAATCCAACTCGGCGATGCGGCCTTTCCCGACATGGTGTTGAGAATCTTGCAGCAGACCGGCCTGCCGGCGCATCGGCTGGAAATCGAGATTACCGAAACATTTTTCCTGAAAAATGAAAAATCGAATCAGGCCGCGCTGCGCAGGCTGGTCGAGATTGGTTGCCGACTGGTACTGGACGATTTTGGGACTGGCTATTCCTCGTTGAAATATCTCTGGTCCTTTCCGTTCAGCAAGATCAAGATCGATTGCGGATTTGTCCAGGCGATGTCGCAGGACAAGGTTCTCAGGATCACGCAGACCATTCTCAGCCTCGCCCATTCTCTGGAACTGTGTGTCACGGCTGAAGGGGTGGAAACGGACGAACAGCATAGGCTTCTCGCCGGGATGGGCTGCGATGAGGTCCAGGGCTATCTGTTCGGGCGGCCCCGGCCGGTGGAAGAGCTTTTATCCTGTCTGGGCGCCTGATCGGCATGCGGAGTCGGTGAGGAGGAACGGGGCGGGATCGCGCCTGGGTTCGTCGTTTTTCTGGTGGAAATTTCTTTTATGATTCAAGTGCATTAGCGCGCGATTTTGCATCATATTCTGATGATGCTATTGCATCTTGCGTGGTGCAGCGAGACTGCAACTTCAGGAGACGGGGAGCGTTCCTTCGCCGTTATGGCCGACCGGATATTATGCATAAGATCATCAAGACTGTTCTGACCTATCCCGTGTGGGTATGTCAGCTTTTCACCGGCACGAAATCCTTTCGCGATAATCCCTTGATCGGTAGCCGCCGGCTGAATGAGACGGGCCTTCATGTGGTGCGCCAGAGCCTGGCCCATCGGGCTGCTGCCTGGCGGCGGCGGCGGCTGAGGCGCGGAATTCCTCCGCATCTGCTCGCCGAGTTCGATCGCGACGGGTTTGTCGTTATTCGCGATTTCCTGCCGGCGGAGACGTTCAGGCAGATTCTGGAGGATGTCCGGCAGTATCGCGGGGAAGCGCGTGAGACCATTCAGGGCGATACGGTGACGCGCCGCATCGCGCTGGAGCCCTGTGTCCTGACCCGCATGCCCGGCGTGCGGCGGTTGCTGGACCTGCCGCTTCTGGGGCGGCTGATCCGGCTGGCTGGCAGCCGGGATTGTGAGCCGCTTTATTATGTCCAGACGATTCTGCCCCATGCCGTTACCGGCGACCCCGATCCGCAGCTTCAGTTTCATGCGGATACGTTCCACCCTACCGTCAAGGCGTGGTTCACCCTGACCGAGACGGCGGATGAGAGTGGCCCCTTTGTGTACGTTCCCGGATCGCACCGGCTGAACCCGGCGCGGCAGGCCTGGGAAAAGCGGATGAGCCTGGAGGCGGCGGGTTCCGGCGATCGTCTGAGCGGACGGGGATCGTTCCGTGTCGACGCGGAAGCGATCGCTGCGATGGGCTACGCGGCCCCGCGCGCCGTGGCCGTGCCCGCCAATACGTTGATCGTTGCCGACACCGGCGGCTTTCATGCGCGCGGTGTCAGCGCGGAGCCCGGTATCCGGGTGGAGATCTGGGCGTATGAACGGGGCAATCCCTTCTTTGCGCCCTTGATTGATCTGTGGCGCATCCGGGCGATCGGGCGGCGCCGGGCATCCGTGATGTGGGCGTTCCATGACTGGCTGGAGGAAAGTGGGTTCGGGGTACATGTCTGGCGGAAGCGCGGCAATGTCGGCGCTTTCGACCGCGACGTGGGAGGGCATGAGATGCTGCATATTGCCCCCGGCGCGCCGGGTTGGTTCGGACAGGTGAGTGCGCATATGCTCCGGCGGCTCGTGCGCCGGTAGGCTTGCTTCCTGGACGGGTTTTTGTAGCATAATTCGGTGCATATCACTGTTCATTGCCAGGAAAAATGCAATGCCTCTTCCACCGTTTCCTCCCTTCACGGCCGAAACGGCGCGGCAGAAGGCCCGATTGGCCGAAGACGCATGGAACAGCCGAGACCCGCAGCGCGTGTCGCTGGCCTATACGCCGGATTGCCGGTGGCGGAACCGGGCCGAGTTCATCCAGGGACGCGAGGAGATCGTGGCGTTCCTGCAGCGCAAATGGGAGCGGGAACAGGATTACCGGTTGATCAAGGAAGTCTGGGCCTTTGCCGGCGACCGGATGGCCGTTCGCTTTGCCTATGAGTGGCGTGATAGCGGCGGCCAGTGGTTTCGCTCTTACGGCAACGAGAACTGGGAATTCGGCGAGGACGGGTTGATGCGTCGGCGGATCGCCTCGATCAACGACCTGACGATCCGGGAAGAAGACCGAAAATTCCACTGGTCGTCCGGCAGGCGGCCCGATGATCATCCGTCGCTCAGTGAGCTTGGATTGTGACCGTGGGCGAAGGCGCCTGCCTGTGCCTCACCCTGGCAGGCTTTTCCAGGTCGGTCCGCCCATGCCTGGGGGGAGGCTAGCCTCGTAGACGCCGCGCGCGACGGCGCGGGCCAGCACATCGGCCGCCAACGCGCCCAGCCGGGCGACATAGAGCGCGCGCGGACCGGGGGGAAGCGGGCGGTGACCTGTGGACAGCGCGAAAATGACATCGCCGTCGAAGGGGGAGTGGACCGGGCGAATGGCGCGGGCCAGGCCGTCCTGTGCCATCATGGCTATGCGCTTGAGGTCGTCGGCATCGATATCGGCATCGGTGGCGATGCAGGCAATGGTGGTGTTGGCGCGGGCCGCCGGGTTGAGTTTGGCCCGGCCCCAATCCTCGGGATCGACGTGGGCGGCGCTGGCGCCGAGGCCGCCGAATTCGCGGCCCATTTCGAAAGGGCCGGCCCAGAAATGGCGTGTGCCCGGTACGACCACCGAGCCGAGGCTGTTGACCGCCACCAGCGCGCCGATGGTCAACCCGTCGGCGGTGACGAATGAGGCCGAGCCCAGACCCCCCTTGAGCGCGCCTGCCTGCGCCCCGTAGCCCGCGCCGGCGGTGCCGAGGGTGACGCCGCGGGATGGGTGGTCCATGGCCTTCAATGCCAGGTCTCGGTATGGCGGATTGAGGCCCCAGTTCTTGTCGCCGCCGTTGGCGAGATCGAACAGGATCGCGGTGGGGACGATGGGCGAAGGCGGCACGCCGGGTTGCTTCGTCATGGAAAAGCCGCGTCCGCGCGCGCCCAGCCAGGCGGCGACGCCGTCGGCCGAGCCCAGCCCGTAGACCGAGCCGCCGGACAGCACGATGGCGTCGACGCTGCGCACCAGATTGCCGGCCGTGAGTGCATCGGTCTCGCGCGTGCCGGGGCCGCCGCCGCGCACATCCACCGCGCAGGCCACGCGCTGGTCGGGCAGGATGACCGTGACCCCGGTGCGGGATCTGGCGTCATGCGCCTCGCCGACCGTCAGGCCGGTGACATCGGTGATGAGGTTGGTGGGGCCGACATGGCCGGGGCCGGGATGCAGCGGGTCGCCCTCGGCTGCACGGGCTTCTGTCGTGCGGGTTGCCAGCATGGGCAGGGTGGCCGTGAGGCCGAGAAACATGCGTCTTTTCATCGGGGAAGGAACCTTGGACGATTGGGTGTTCAGGCGCGTGAGAAGGGGATGGGCCGGTGGGGTGCATGCTGGCAGAATGCGGTAGGGGTCCCCGCGACCGGGTGGCTGAGATTGGAACGATGTCGTAAGGGATTATGGCGCACTGCAACCGCGATCGACGGGAGAATGCATGAAAGATGTCTGGCGTGTCGGCGTGGGAGTCGGGGTGCCGTTCGGCGCGATCGTGTTGCTGCTGCCCATCCTGAGTTCAAGCCGGCTGCTGATCTTCGGTGTGCCGCTGGTGGTGTGCTGGCTGTTTGGCTGGTTCTTCCTGACGTCGCTGTGTTTGGTCGTCGTCTGGCTGGCGTTCGATCGCGGAGGGGATGATGGCTAGCATCGTCTTCTTTCTGGTCATTCTGCTGTCCATCATGGTGGCGCTGTTCTCGCGACGTGGCCATGGTCATCAGGACAGTCGGGATTTCTTCGTGGCGTCCGGGCAGTTCGGCGGCGTCCTGGTCTTCATGCTGGCGGTGGGGGAAACCTACAGCATCGGCAGCATCATGGGGTTTCCGTCGGCGGCTTACAGTGCCGGCACGTCGTTCATCATCTGGTTCCTCAGCTATATCGTGCTGGCCTATCCGGTCGGCTATTTCCTCAATCCCCTGATCTGGCGGGCTGGGCGGGATTGTCAGGCCCTGACCATGGCCGATCTGTTCCGTGCCCGCTTCGGCAGCCGAGGGCTGGAACGGCTGGTGGTGCTGACCGCGATCCTGTGCCTGCTGCCGATGGGCGAATTGCAGATTGTCGGTCTGTTGCGCGTCATCGACCAGTTTCACTGGGCGCTGCCCGAGCAGTGGACGACGACCGCCGCCGCCGGCCTGACCTTTGCCTGGATCATGCTCTCGGGCATACGCGCGCCGGCTTATGTCTCGGTGATCAAGGACAGCCTGGTGCTGATCGCGGTGACGGTCGTGGGGGTGGCCGCCCTGCGGGCCGGAGGCATGGCGCATCTGCCGGCAGTGGCATGGACCGGACACCCGGTGGGGCTGCGGAACCAGATCTATGCGCTCTCCACCATTCCACTCCTGGCCGTGGCGTTCTGCGTGGCGCCCCAGACCGTTGCCTTCGTGTTTACCGCGCGTTCGGCGCGGACGGTGCGCCGCAACCAGATCGTCATGCCGCTTTATATGGTGATGTTTCCCTTTCTCTATCTGGTGGCGCTGTATGCGCGGTCGGCGGGGATGCCTGTGCCATCGCCCAATGCGGTGTTTCTGGTGGCGGCGGGGGCGCTGCTGCCGGACTGGATGGTGGGGCTGGTCGCCGGTGCCTGCGCGTTGTCGGGATTGGTGATCCTGGCCGGGACCTGTCTGGCCATCGGTCCGCTGGTGTCGCGCAATCTGCTGCATGGCCTCTCCGATGCCGGGCAGCGGCGGGGGGCGCAGGCGGTGATCGCGTGTTATCTGCTGTTCTCGATCCTGGCGGCGGGGCATCTGTCCGGGCTGATGGTGACGCTGACCAGCTTCTACTACCTTGGCGTGTCGCAGTTTATTCCCGGTGTTGCCGCGATCGTCTGGCGTTGGCCGTTGTCGGCGCGGGCGCTGGGGGCGGGGTTGGTGG
>NZ_JBDNXE010000049.1:0-30013 GCF_047721585.1 Gluconacetobacter sp. | reverse complement strand
GCCCCCCGGCATGGAAGACGACACCGCCGACGAGGCGCCCCCCCTGCTGCTGGGCGGCCCGGCGACCCAGGCTGTCGTCCCCCGCCCGGTGCCGGAGGCCACGCACCCTCCCGTCACGCCGGCCGCCCCTCCGGCCGAACCGCCGCGCCCGTCTCTGATGGGCCGGCTGTTCGGCGGCCGCCCCGAGCCGGTGGAGTCACCGCCCGCCGCCGCCCGCGCGATACCCGACCCGGACGACTACGCGCCGCCACCGCGTTCCGACGGCCGCGATCCGTGGCGCCTGCCGCCGCTCGACCTGCTGAAGCCCGCCCCCGCGCACGGCCAGACCGGCCCGTCGCAGGACGCCTTGCAGGCCAATGCGCGGCTGCTGGAAACTGTATTGTCCGATTACGGCGTGCAGGGGCAGATCGGGCAGATCCATGCCGGCCCCGTGGTCACGCTGTATGAGCTGGAGCCCGCGCCGGGCATCCGCTCGGCCAGGGTGATCGGCCTGGCGGACGACGTGGCACGGTCGCTGTCGGTGCTGAGCGTGCGGATCGCCACCGTCCCCGGCCGCAACGTGATCGGCATCGAAGTGCCCAATGCACGGCGCGAGACGGTCTATCTGTCCGAACTCTTCACCGACGACGCGTGGCACCATGCGTCGTCGCAGCTCTGCCTGGCGCTGGGCAAGGATATTTCCGGCATGCCGATCTATGGCGACCTGGCGCGCATGCCGCACCTGCTGATCGCCGGCACCACCGGGTCGGGTAAGTCGGTCGGCGTCAACGCGATGATCCTGTCGCTGCTGTTCCGCATGTCGCCCGAGGAATGCCGCCTGATCCTGATCGACCCCAAGATCCTGGAACTGTCGATCTACGAGGGCATCCCGCACCTGATGACGCCGGTGGTCACCGAGCCGGCCAAGGCCGTCGCCGCCCTGAAATGGACGGTGCGGGAAATGGATCGCCGCTACCGCGCCATGTCGCACCTGCAAGTGCGTAATATCGGCGGCTACAACGAGCGGGTGGCCGACGCCCGCCAGCGCGGCGAGGTCGTCTCGCGCCGGGTGCAGACCGGCTACGACCCTGAGACCGGCCGCCCGACCTTCGAGGAACAGCAGCTCGCGCTGGACTCGCTGCCCTATATCGTCGTGGTGATCGACGAAATGGCGGACCTGATGATGGTCGCGGGCAAGGAGATCGAAACGGCGGTGCAGCGCCTGGCGCAGAAGGCCCGCGCGGCCGGCATCCATGTGATCATGGCGACGCAGCGCCCTTCGGTCGACGTGATCACCGGCACCATCAAGGCCAATTTCCCGACCCGCATCTCCTTCCAGGTCATCAGCAAGTTCGACAGCCGCACCATCCTGGGCGAGCAGGGGGCGGAGCAGCTTCTGGGCCAGGGCGACATGCTCTACATGCAGGGCGGCGGCCGGATCACCCGCGTCCACGGCCCCTTCGTCGCCGATAGCGAGGTCGAGGACGTGGTCCGCTTCCTCCGCAGCCAGGGCGAGCCGATCTATGATGACGACGTAATCTCGGCCCAGGACGAGGACAGCGGCGGCGGCAGCAGCGGCAGCAGCGGCAAATCGTCCGGCAACGGGCTGAGCGGCGGCTATGACGAGGAAACCAGCCTGTTCGACCAGGCGGTGGCCGTCGTGGCGCGCGAGGGCAAGGCATCGACCTCGTTCATCCAGCGCCACCTGTCGATCGGCTATAACCGAGCCGCCAAGATCATCGACCAGATGGAAAAGGAGGGCATCGTCAGCCCGGCCAACCATGTCGGCCGGCGCGAAGTCCTGCTGCGCCGCACCCCCGACGACGAATGACCCGGCGAGCGCGCCGGCCCCCGCCCCGGCCGGCCGGCCCGGCATTCCGCCTTCCCGCGGGTGCCCCGCCCACGGGCGGGGCCGATCCCTTTCCGGTTCTGTTCCGCGACACCCGCTTCCTGGTCATCGACAAGCCACCCGGCCTGCCGGTGCATGCCGGCCCCGCGGGCGGCCCGTCGGTCGAGGATTCCTTCCCGCTGCTGTCACGGCGGGCGGACGGACCATGGCTGGCCCACCGGCTGGATCGCGATACGTCGGGCTGCCTGCTGATCGCCCTGCGCAAGCAACCGCTATTGGCCGCACAGGCCGCCTTCGCCAACGGCCTGGCCCGCAAAACCTACTGGGCCGTGGTACGCGGCCGCCCCGTAACCGACAGCGGCACGGTGGCGATGACGATCGCCAAACAGTCGGACAAACAGGGCTGGCGCATGGTACAGGCCCCCACGGGCCAGGACTCACGCACCGCGTGGCGGCTTCTGGCCAGCGACGGCGAAACAAGCTGGCTGGAATTGCAGTTGCTGACCGGGCGCACCCATCAGGCCCGGCTCCATTGCGCCAGCCTGGGCTGCCCGGTCCTGGGCGATCCGGTCTATGGCGACGCAACGGGGCAGGACGGCTTCAGGCTGCACCTGATGAGTCGCGCGCTCTCCCTGCCGCTGGACCCTCCGGTTTCCGCCGTCGCCCCACCGCCCGCCCATATCCGCGCCGCCCTGAAGCGCCTGGGTTGGCAGGAAGAACCGGACATAACCTGACATACGGAAACGTCAGGATTTCTCCTCTTCCAGGGCATGCAGGCAACCGGTACCCCGATCGATCAGATGGATGTCATGCACCTCGCGGATCGCCGTGAGAGCACGCGGCCGCCAGGACGCAGGTTCCGCCGCCGGGGCGCAGATGTTCTTCCCGCCGAGAGGCACATCATCTTTCCGATCCAGGATCGACAGCACAGCGCGCGGATTATGGATCAAGGCCCGCCGCAGCGCGGCCTGAAGCGCACGGCTCGTGCCCGGATCGGCAACCGGGATCAGGTCGGGCACCAGCACGATCCAGTTTTCCCAGCCCGCCGCCACGGCACGACGCACGCGCGGCCATTCATGTTCGCGCGTCAACCTGCGCCCGACTTCCTGGGCACCATCCTGCCTGATCTGTTCGGCCAGCACCTTCGCATTCAGCGGCTGCATGGCTTCCAGAGGGCCAAAACTCGTCAGGCCCGCCCCCATTGCCGGTGTTGTCAGCACCATCGCCAGCAAGGCAAGGCGCAGGGGCGTAAAAAGGCGAGCGAACAGCGCACGGCGCATCGACAAAAGATCCTCCCGAACAGGGGACTGATGAAACGACGAAATCAGACGATTGAGGCGGGAAGGCGGCCTTGGCGCGCTGCCGCCCGGTTGCGGGCAGGGCATCGAATGCCTATAGCGAGCATCATCATATCGGGCTCGGACGGCGTCCGCCCCACTATCGGGCCATGCCATCGGCCCCACCCTTTCCGACAGAGAGCATTCCATGAGCAGCATGTCCGCCTCCGAAATCACCCGCCTTCAGGTCTGCCTGCGCCGCCTGCTGGGGTCGCCCGAACTGACGGTCAATCCGCCGCCACGCGCCGGCCTGTCGGTCGAGGTCGCCGTAAAAGGCGAGATCATCGGCACCGTTCACCGGGACGAGGATGAGGGCGAAGTGTCCTACGCCCTGCACATCACGATCCTGGAAGAAGACCTGCCCGCCGAGACGACCGCGACCCGCGCCCGTCGCTGAAGCATCCGCCCTTACCGCCCGTCCCCGACGGGAAGGGCGGCAGCAGGGCACGACCGGCGGAAACCTGCCCACAGCCAACACACGCGCAGACGGACCATATCGCCGTCAGCGCGAGAGCAGGGCGAGCCTGTCCGGCGCGGCCGAAGCCTCGATCACCGGGTGATCGGTTCGGCTGGCCGGCAGATCCACTTCGGTAATCTTCCACCGCCATCCCTGAATCCGCATCTGCAGGCGCAGCGGCGTCTCCTGCTCGTGGCCCGGCATCACGGCACGGGCCTCGAACATGTCCGGGCGCAGAAAGCGAATGCGGACATGATGCAGCATGGCCACCGGGGAGATCGCGGACACCGGCTGCGCCGCCGGCATGACCTGCCCCATCAGCGTATCGAGGTTGGCGGCATTCACATGTACGTCAATCGCGTGAGACACCGCCGTGGTGGCAAACGACGAACCGAATTCCGGCAATTCGTCGTCACTCGCCGGCTGATTGCCCACGATCCCGCTGATGATCTGCGTCTTCAGGCTGGCCTGCACGGCACGCCAGTTCAGGAACGTGCCCAATGTGCGCATGTCATGTGCCTGAATAGCCGACGAAACCGACCACAGCGTCACGAATGGCGAGGCCACGAACAGGGACAGCGACATGACCAACGTCACCGCACAGATGCGGCGCGCCTGCTGCCGTCGAACGGCGACCATGTACCCGGCAGGCATCAGACGCATGAAACGGTCCATCGAAAAAATCGCCCCTGTCTTGCTCCCACAACATACGATAAACATATCGGCCATGCATGCGTTTCATGCCGCGTGATACAAATTGTTATAAAAAGTCAGGCCAAACGCCATATTCCGCAGCAGGCATGCGGGGCGCATACAAGGCCCAAGACAAGGCAGGACGTATGATTCCTGATTTTTCCGAGACCGAAATCCAGCGCTATGCCCGGCATATCCTGCTGCCGGAAATCGGCGGCACGGGGCAGGCCGCCCTGCGCGCCGCCAGCGTACTGATCGTCGGCGCCGGGGGGCTGGGCTCGCCGCTCGGCCTGTATCTGGCAGCGGCGGGCGTCGGCCGGATCGGACTGGTCGATGACGATTTGGTGGACCTGTCGAACCTCCAGCGCCAGATCGCCCACACCACCGACCGGATCGGCCGCAGCAAGGTCGAGTCGGCGGCCGAGGCGATGCGCGCGGTCAATCCGCTGGTCCGCATCGACACCCACGCGACGCGGCTGGACGCCGGCAACGCGCGTGCGCTGGTCGGCGGCTACGACCTGGTGTGCGACGGCAGCGACAATTTCCGCACCCGCTACCTGGTCGCCGATGCCTGCGCGCTGGAACGGCGCACTCTGGTCTCGGCCGCCGTGCTGCGCTTCGAGGGACAGCTATCGACCTTCCGTCCGCACCGGGGCGGGCCATGCTATCGCTGCCTTTATCCCGCTCCGCCGCGTGACGGCGCGGTGCCGTCCTGCGCCGAGGCCGGGGTTTTCGGCGCGGTCACCGGGGTCATGGGCACCTTGCAGGCAACCGAGGCCCTGAAAGAGATCCTCGATATCGGCGAGAGCCTCGCCGGCCGGCTGCTGGTATGGGATGCCCTGGCGGCACGCTTCCACACCATCCGCCTCTCCCGCGATCCCGACTGTCCGCTCTGCGGCACCCATCCCACCATTCACGACCTGTCGGCCCATGCGTCCGGACAGGTGCCAGCCGGAGCCTGCGCGATCCATGCCGACTGACATCCCGCGCGAAGGGCTGGCGATCCTGCTGCTCGATGGCGGCTTCGAGCGAGCGCATTATGCTCTGGTCCTGGCCGCCGGGGCGCTTGCCGTGGACCGGAAGGTGCTGATCTTCGCCGCCGGGCACGGGGTCCATGCCCTCGCGCGGGACTGGCAGGGGCTGCGCGATGCCGGCGCGGACAGCGCGACCCAGGCCAGCGGCGTCGCCGGCTTCGAGGTTCTGCGCGACGCCGTCCAGGCGCTCGACGGCACGCTGATGGCGTGTGAATCCGGCCTGCGTCTCACCGGTCTGGGCGCCGACGCCCTCTTGCCGGGCGTGACCGTGGCGGGGGTTCCCGCCTTCCTCGATGCCGCGCGCGGGCGGCAGGTCATCAGCCTGTGACGGGGCGGCGGATCGCGCAATGCATCCAGGGCCGCAAATCCCCTTGCCGTGCGGCGCGGGCCTTGGCAGGGATGCAGCCATGATGCCCACTTCCTCCCTTGCCCTCCTCCCCGCCCCGCGCCGCATCACCCCGCGCGGATGCGCCGGCTGGATGCTCTGCGCAACGCTGCTGGTCCCCCTCATGCCCAACGACGCGGCAGCAACCACGCCGGAGCCGTCCAAAACGGGCCACCATCACCATCATCACGCCGCCAAGGCCACGGCGGGCACCAAGGCGACCGGTACCAAGACGACCGGCCCCGCGCATCATAAGCGGCATCGTCCGGCCGCAGCTTCCGGCGCGGCCACAACGCTCCATCACGGCCATCCAGCCACGACACACGCCGGCGCGACGGCCCATCACCATGGCGCGATCGTCCCCCATCCAGCCCGCTCCCACCACGCGGCAACCGCCGCGGCCGCCGCCGCGGCGGGCTTGGCGGCAGCGGCGGCACCAACCCCGGCAGCCCCCGCGGGCGGAGCAGCCGTCGCCATCCCGCCGGCGGCAATGCCCGCCGAACCGGCGGCCCCGACGGACAAAGGGTCGGTCACCGGCCTGCCGCTGCCGCGCTTCGCGGCCCTGCGCGCCGACGAGGTGAACATGCGCTCGGGGCCAGGACAGCGTTATCCGATCGAGTGGGTCTATCACCGCCGCGACCTGCCCGTGAAAATCGAGCGCGAATTCGATGTCTGGCGCCTCGTCGAGGATTCCGACGGCCAGAAAGGCTGGGTGCACCAGGCGACGCTGGTGGGCACGCGCAGCTTCGTCATCCCCGGCCTGCCGCCGGTCGATCCGGCTCCGGCGACCCCTCCGGCATCCCCCGCGCCGACGACAGCCGGGGCGCCCGCCGCCGCCTCGCCAGCAGCCAGACAGGCAACCAATCCACCAGCAGGCCATTTCGATAGTCGTGAAGTCGAACGACTGACGGATCCCGCCTCGGCCGCCTCCATTCCCGGAGCGGTCATGCTGCGCTCGACCCCGGATGCCGGTTCAGCCCTGATCGCGGTGCTGAAACCCGGAACGGTCGGCATCCTGCGTACCTGCGCCGCCGACACGACATGGTGTCGCGTCAGCGTGCAACATTATTCAGGCTGGCTGGACCGCAAGGCGGTCTGGGGCCTGCTGCCGCAGGAGACCATTCAACCGTCCTGAAAAACCCGGCGGGCAAGGACGACGGCGCCCGCCGGGAGCAGGACAGCGAACGGGTTGCGGACAGAATCCAGAAGGAGAAAACGCCCATGTCTTCCGCTACAGCCTTACGCCCCCGGCGCACCAAGATCGTGTCCACCCTGGGGCCGGCCTCATCCACGCGCGAAATCATCCGCGCGCTGGCCGAGTCCGGGGCCGACGTGTTCCGCCTGAATTTCTCGCACGGCACACATGCCGACCACGCCGCCCGCTACGAGATCATTCGCGCGGTCGAGGCCGAACTGGGGCGGCCGATCGGCATCCTGGCCGATGTCCAGGGTCCCAAACTGCGCGTCGGCACGTTCGAACAGGGCAAGGTCACGTTGCAGACGGGCGCCTTCTTCCGCCTCGATCTCGACGACACCCCCGGCACCGAGCGGCGGGTACGCCTGCCCCATCCCGAAATCATCCACGCCGCCACCGTCGGCAGCAACCTGCTGCTCGATGACGGCAAGCTGCGCCTGGTGGTGCGCGAAGTGGGCGTGGATCACCTGGATACCGTCGTCGCCGTCGGCGGCGTGCTGTCAGACCGCAAGGGCGTCAACGTCCCCGACATCGTGCTGCCGATCCCGGCCCTGACCGAAAAGGACCGCAGCGATCTCGATTTCGCCCTCGATCTCGGTGTGGATTATATCGGTCTCTCCTTCGTCCAGCGCCCCGAAGACGTCAAGGAAGCCCGCGCCATCGCCGGCGGTCGCGCCTGGATCATGACCAAGATCGAAAAACCCCAGGCGATGGACAATCTGGACGAGATCGTCCGCCTGTCCGACGCGGTGATGGTCGCGCGCGGCGATCTGGGCGTCGAACTTCCGCCCGAGGCGGTACCGCTGGCGCAGAAACACATCATCCGCCTGTGCCGCCAGCTCGGCAAGCCGGTGGTGGTGGCGACCCAGATGCTGGAAAGCATGATCAGCGCCCCCACCCCCACCCGCGCCGAAGCATCGGATGTGGCAACCGCCGTGTTCGACGGCGCGGATGCCGTGATGCTCTCGGCCGAAACCGCCGCCGGTCAGTTTCCGCTGGAAGCGGTCGGCATCATGAGCCGCATCGTCAGCCGCGTCGAAGAAGACGCCGTCTGGCAGTCGATGATGCAGGCCAGTTGCCCGGCGCCCGAAGGCTTCGTCGCCGACGCCATCGCCGCCGCATCGGGCCAGGTCGCCACCACCGTCGACGCACGCGCCATCGTCGCCTTCACCCTGGCGGGGGCAACCGCCCTGCGCATCTCGCGTGAGCGGCCGTCCTGCCCGATCATCGGCCTGACGCCCACCGACGAGATCGCACGCCGCCTGTGCGTGGTGTGGGGCGTCACGGCCCAGTCGGTCGGACAGGAAACGCCGGTCCATACGGTGGAGAACGTGGTCGACCAGGCGATCGACGCCGCCGTGGCCAGTCGTCTGGCCCGCTCGGGCGATCAGATCGTGATCGCGGCGGGCCTGCCCTTCGGCGTGGCGGGCAGCACCAATACGCTGCGGGTTGCCAAGGTGCCGTGAGCATCCAAGGGGCGCTGCCCCTTGACCCCGCCAAAGGCTTCGCCTTTGGAAACCATTCATCAGGAAATCAGGGTGCAGGGGCCGTCGGCCCCTGCCGGGTTTCAGGGCAGCGCCCTGATCTTCACAACGGGCCGAGCGTTTCCAGCCGCTCTAGCAGCGGATGGTCACCCACGTAAAGCAAGCCTCCGGCGGTGCCGATCAGCAGCCCCACCAGACCGATCGCGATCGGCACCGACACGCTGGACACCAGCGCCCCCAGCACCGCCCCGCCGAACAGGGCCAGGATCGCGGCCACCCGCCGCCAGGCTCCTTTCGCCGGCCCGCCGGCCAGCCGGCTGTCATGCATCAACCCGTGCAGCAGCATGGTCGCAGCCGGCAAGGTCAGGTCCGTAACCTGGGCGTGACGGGTCGCGGATGTCTGCAACCCCATGGCAATCGCCAGAACGACCAGCGTGGCATAGTACCGCCAGGCCGCGTCCTCCCACCAGATCAGGGCCGCCACCAGCACGAGCGCCCCCACCCCCGTCAGCAGGTCCGCCACCGTCCGCCGCCGCGAATAAGATCGCCGGACCAGCCGTCCCCCCAGCGCAGCCCCGGCCAGATAGGCGGTAATCGCCACCACGCCCGGCCCGGCAACGGATTCCCCCGACGTCAGATGCACCGCAATCAGAATGACGGTCGCCGTCATGTAGCCGGTAAAGACCTTCAGATGGGTCAGCGAAACAGCATCCAGCGCCCCCATGGCAACCGTGACCATAATGACGACAATAACCAGCCTGGGGTCGTGGGAAATCTGTTTCAATCCGGGCCTGTCCTCACAAACGAAGAAACCGCGCATATCGCAGCCAGGCCAATAAAAAAAGGTGCATCGTGAAAGATGCACCTTTTTTAGGGTCAGTTCGAGGGTTCGATCCCCCGTTTATAAGTCCCGCGATCGTATCGCCACGGGTTTCTTGTTCATAAGAGTGGGCCGTTCCGGTCTTCTCACTCCGATGAAGCTTTAATGACGTGTTTTTTTCTACCGGTCAAACGAAATATGCAAATAAATGCTGTTTTATGATTTTGTTGCACCGCAAAATACATTGCAACGCACAATAAATGATCAGGTTCAATTCAATGTTATTTCATGAGAGTGCTGAATTTTCGTGCAGAACAAAAAAAGGCGGGTTCCGAAGAACCCGCCCTGCACATCCGGCCCATACCGGTTTCTTCAGCCTTTCTGCGTCGCCGCCGCGGCAACCCGGCCCGGTGGCACGGTCCGTTCCGTCCACCCGCCCCCAAGGGCACGATAGACGGTGATCAGATTCTGGTAGCGCGCCTCATGCACCGAAATCCGGCTCTGCTGCGCACCATAGAGCGTGCGCTGCGCATCCAGCGTGCTCAGGTAGGAATCCACCCCCGCATCGAAGCGCATCCGCGCCAGCCGGTAGGCATCGGCCGAAGACGCCACCAGCGCATCGAGCTGGCGCGACTGGTCCAGATAGGTCGCCCGCGCGGTCAGCGCGTCCGAAACTTCGTGGAACGCCGTCTGGATCGCCTTTTCATAGGCCTCCATGCGCTGGTTGCGCAGGGCCTTGGAGGCCTGCAACGTGCCTTCGTTCTGCCCCCAGGTCAGCAGCGGGATCTGGATCTGGGGATTGATCCCGAACGTCGTGGCACCCTGGGTGAACAGGTTGCGAAACTGCAGGCTGGACACGCCGTCCGATGCCGTCAGGGTCAGGCGCGGAAAGAAGGCGGCCCGCGCCGCGCCGATATCGTCGTTGGCCGACAGCAGCGAGAATTCGGCGGACTGAATGTCCGGTCGCCGGTCCAGCAGGTCGGAAGGCACGCCCGCCGGCAGGTCGGCCAGGATCGTCTGCTGCCCGAACGGCGCCGGCGCCGGCAGGTTCGCGGGCAGCGGCGCCCCGACCAGCAGCACCAGTTCGTTTTCGTCCTGCGCCACCTGGCGCTGATACTGGGCGTGATTGGCCGCCGCCTGCTCCACCTGCGTCTCGACCTGACGCAGGGTCAACTGGTTGGCCTCGCCATGATCGAAGCCGGCCTGGGTCAGGCGCAGCGTCTCCTTCTGCGATGCCAGCGTCTGCTCGGTCACCTTGAGCTGCTCGGTATCGGCCAGCCAGGCCACATAGGTCGTCGCCACCTGCGAGATCACGCTGATCAGCAGGCTGCGCTCGCTGGCGGCCTGGCTCAGGACCTGATCCGCCGCCTCACGCGACAGGCTGCGGATACGGCCGAACAGGTCGATCTCATAGGACGAGAAGCCGATGCCCGCCTGGTAGAATTTGAAGACCCGGCCATCGCTGTAAGGCTGTCCGCTCCGGCCCGCATCCAGACCCGGTGCGAAACTCAAGCCCGCATGGCTCGAAGGCGCCTGATAGATCGCCGCACCGGTCGATCCGATCTGCGGAAAGAGCGACGCATGCTGCACCCGGTACTGGCCTTGCGCCTGCACCACGGCATAGGCCGCCGACCGCAGGTCGCGATTCTCCCGCACCGCCAGCGCGATCAGCGCCTGAAGCCGCCGATCGACGAAGAATTCGCGCCAGCCCAGGTCAGACGCCGCCGTGCCGATCTGCCCAGGGGCAGCGGCATGGTAGGCCGGCCCCTGCGGCCAGGTGGATGCGACCGGCAGGGCCGGCCGCTTGTAGTCGGGAATCATCGTGCATCCCGACAGCGCCGCCAGAACCATCAGCCCGGCGCGGCGCGGTGAAAGAAACCCGTTCATGAACTCAGCTCTCCTGACCGGACGGCCCGGCGGGACGGGATAGATCGGCATGCGGGTCCACACGGTCCTTCACCCGGCGAACCCGGAACAGCCGCAGCACCAGCACGAAGAACAGCGGCACGAAATAGATGGCCAGCAGGGTGGCGGACAGCATGCCGCCCACCACGGCGGTGCCGATCGCCACGCGCGCGCCCGACCCGGCCCCGGTCGCGATCGCCAGCGGAAACACACCGCAGACGAAGGCGATCGACGTCATCAGGATCGGCCGCAGCCGCTCGCGCCCGGCCTTGACCACCGAGTCCAGCAGGCTGTCGCCGGATTCGAAGAAAGCCTTGGCGAATTCCACGATCAGGATCGCGTTCTTCACCGCCAGCCCCACCGTGGTCAGCAGCCCCACCTGGAAATACACGTCGTTGGCCAGGCCCCGCCACAGCGTGGCGGTCAGCGCCCCCAGCACGCCCAGCGGAATGACCAGCATCACCGCGAAGGGCACCGCCCAGCTTTCATACAGCGCGGCGAGGCAGAGCAGGATCACCGTCCCGGCCAGGGCATAGAGCGGCCCGGTCGAACCACCCGACGCCATCTGCTCGAACGACAGGCCGGTCCATTCGTAGCCGATCCCCGGCGGCAGCTTCGCCAGCGCCTCCTGAATCGCCACCATCGCGGTGCCCGTGCTGTAGCCCGCCGAAGGCTGGCCCAGGATCTCAAAGGCATTCAGCCCGTTATAATCCTCGACCTTCTGCGGCCCCACGACCCAGTAGCCGGACGCGATGGCATTGAAGGGCACCAGCCCGTTGGCCACGTTGCGCAGATACCATTTGTCCAGGTCCTGCGGCAGCATGCGCGCATCGGGCTCGCCCTGGATATAGACCTGCTTCACGCGGTCATCGCGCATGAACTGGTTCACATAGATCGACCCCAGCGCCCCCTCGACCATCGTGTTGATCTCGGCGTTGGTCACACCCAGCGCGTTGGCCTTCTCGCGGTCGATATCCAGCTTGTATTGCGGCGCGTCTTCCAACCCGTTGGGACGCACGGCCATCAGACGCGGGTCCTTCGCCGCCGCCATCAGGATCTGGTTGCGCGCGGCCAGCAGCTTCTCATGCCCCACATGGCCACGATCCTCCAGCTCCAGGTCGAAACCGGTCGCATTGCCCAGTTCCAGCACGGCAGGCGGATTGATGGCGAAGATCTGGGCTTCCGGATCGCCCCAGAAATGCATCATCACCCGCATCGCGATCGCCGAGGACGAGCGCGCGGCGCCGGGGCGCACGTCCCAGTCCTTCAGCCGGATGAAGAAGGCGCCGGCATTCTGGCCCTGCCCGGCGAAGTTGAACCCGTTCATCGCGAAGACCGACACCACGTTGTCGCTTTCGCTCTTCAGGATATAGTCCGTAACCTTCTGGTTGACCGCCGCCGTCTGTTCCTTGGTCGCGCCGGGAGGCAGCGTGACCTGACCGAAGATCAGGCCCTGGTCCTCGTCCGGCAGGAAGCCCTGCGGCAGGCGGGCGAACAGGAACACCACCAGCCCGGTCAGCAGCGCATACAGGATCAGCGACACCACGCTCCGCGCCAGCATCCAGCGCACGCCCGACTGATAGCCCGTGTTGATCCGTGCGAAGGCGCGGTTGAACCAGCCCGCCGGGCCGCGCGTCTTCTCATGCGTGCCGGGCTTGAGCATGGTGGCGCACAGGGCCGGCGTCATGATCATCGCCACCAGCACCGACAGCCACATGGCGGCGACGATGGTGATCGAGAACTGGCGATAGATCACGCCGGTCGAACCGCCGAACGCCGCCATCGGCAGGAACACCGCCGTCAGCACCAGCACGATGCCGACCAGCGCGCCCGAAATCTCGTCCATCGAGACGCGCGCCGCCTCGCGGGGCGAGAGCTTCTTTTCCGACATCACGCGCTCGACGTTCTCGACGACCACGATGGCGTCATCGACCAGCAGGCCCACCGCCAGCACCATGGCCAGCATGGTCAGCGTGTTGATCGAGAAGCCGAGCACCCCGAGGATACCGAACGTGCCCAGCAGCACGACCGGCACCGCGATGGTCGGGATCAGGGTGGCGCGGAAATTCTGCAGGAAGATCAGCATGACCACGAAGACCAGCGCGATGGCTTCGGCCAGCGTGATCACGACCTCCTTGATCGACAGCACGATGAAGGGCTCGGTATCCAGCGGATAGACGACCTTCAGTCCCGGCGGGAAGAATTTCTCAAGCTGCGCGATCTCGGCCCGGACGGCCGTTTCGGTCGTCAGCTGGTTGGCGCCCGGCGCCAGCTTCAGCGCCATGCCGACGGTCGGCTTGTTGTTGTAGAACGAGCTGATGTTGTAGCTCTGCGGCCCCAGTTCCACCCGCGCCACATCGCGGACGCGCACCTGCGAGCCGCCCTGGGCCACGCGCAGCAGGATATTGCCGAATTCCTCGGGCGAGGTCAGGCGGGTCGGGCCGATGATGGTGGCATCCATCCGCGCCCCAGGGGTGGCCGGCAACCCGCCGATTTCACCCGACGAAATCTGGATGTTCTGTTCCTGCAGCGCCGTCTGCACGTCGCTGATCGTCATGCCGTATTTGAACAGCTTGCCGGGGTCCATCCAGATGCGCATGGCATATTCGGAGCCGAACAGCGTGTGGTCGCCCACCCCCGAAACGCGGCTGATGGGGTCGGACACGTTCGACGCCACGTAATCGGCGATGTCGAAGCCCGACATGCTGCCGTCGGTGGAGATGAAGGCCAGCACCAGCATGAAGTTCTTCACGGCCTTGGTCACGGTCAGGCCCTGGGCCGTGACTTCGGTCGGCAGGCGCGGCTGCGCAAGCTGGAGCTTGTTCTGCACCTGGACCTGCGCGATGTCGGGGTTGGTCCCCTGCTCGAACGTCAGGTCGATTTCCATCTGGCCGCTGGCGTAGGACTGCGCCGAGACATATTCCAGATGATCCAGGCCGTACATCTGTTGCAGGATCGGCCGGACCACGGTGTTGTTCACCGTCTCGGCCGACGCGCCCGGATAGACGACGCTGATCGCGATCTGCGGCGGCGCGATGGAGGGATACTGGGCGATCGGCAGGCGGAAGATCGAAACCGCCCCCACCAGCATGATCACCAGCCCGATGACCCATGCGAAGATGGGCCGGTCAATGAAGAAGCGTGACATGCGTCTTTATCCCGCCTTGCCCTGCGGGGCCGGCTGGGCGGCCACCTCGGTGGGGGAAACGGTGTCTCCAGGGTGGATCTTCTGCAAACCGCTGACCACGACCCGCTCGCCCGCCTTCAACCCGGCGGTCACGATCCAGTCGCCTCCGGCGGCCGGGCCGGTGGTGATGCCGCGAATGGAGACCTTGTTGTCCGCGCCCACCACCATCACCGTCGGATCGCCGTGCGAATTGCGGGTAACCGCTTCCTGCGGCACGCGTAGCGCGGACGGATCGACGCCCTCTTCAAGCCTGGCATGGACATACATGCCGGGCAGCAGCATATGCGCCGCATTCGGCATGATCGCGCGGACCACCACCGTCGCCGTCGTCTCGTCCACATTCACTTCCGAGAATTCCAGGCGTCCCGGCTGCTCGTAGGTGCTGCCATCCTCCAGCGTCAGGGTGACGGTGGCGGCATCCTGCCCCGCGCGCTGCAAGCGCCCCTGCTGCAACTCGCGCCGCAGTTCGAGCAGCCGCGTCGCCGGCAGGTTGACGTCGACATAGATCGGGTCCAGCCGGGTCACGACCGACAGGCTCGAGGTCTGCCCCACCGTGGCCAGCGCGCCGACCGTCATCAGCGACCGGCCGATCCGCCCGGAAATCGGCGACAGCACGCGGGTATAATTCAGGTTGACCATGGCGCTTTCGACATTCGCGTGCGCCTGGGCGATGTCGGCATCGGCCTCGCGCGCGGCGGCCGTGGCATCGTCGTAATCCTGACGGCTGACGGCATGGGCGCGCACCAGCGGCCCGTAGCGGTCCAGCTTCGCCTGCGCGGTGACACGCGCCGCCTGCGCGTGCTGCAATTGCGCCTTGGCCGCATCATAGGTCGCCTGATAGGCCGACGGATCGATCTGGTAGAGCTGCTGGCCGGCTGTCACGTCAGAACCCTCCACGAACAGGCGTTTCTGGATCACGCCGTTCACCTGCGGACGCACCTGGGCGATCTCGATCGCCTCGGTCCGGCCCGGCAGGTCGGTGGTGACGCTGAACGGTGCCGCGCTCAGGGTCCTGACGCCGACCTGCTGCGGCGGAGGAGCGGGGGGAGCAGCCTGACGCTTGCAGCCGGCCAGCGCCAGAGATGCGCAGGCGGCAAGAAGGACGGCGCGATGGGGACGGGGGTACGTCATTGCGTGATTGAGCCCTGCGGAAACGACAGATCGCCGGCCCTGACCGAAAACCGGCGTCGCGGCAGCCATGCCCCCGCGAAACCGTCCCATGCAATGCCGGCATATGGAAACCGAGTGGTTTTCTTGCGGGGAAACTATTTCGTTTCTAAACTCCGGTCAATGGTCGCCCGACAGGCCGGCCGCTCGCGACAGGAAGGGATTGCTGGAATGCCCGCTACCGGGGCGACGATATCGGATCTGATGCTTGCCCGCCCCCGCGAACCCGGACCATGCGCCGAAAAGCGATGCCCGGGCCGTCCTCCGGTGCTGGACGGTGGCGAACGGCGGGAGCTGATCCTGAACGCCGCCTGCCAGGTTCTGGACGATCACGGCTACCATAGCGCGTCCATGGACAAGCTGGCGCAGATGTCGGGCATGTCCAAGAAGACCATCTACCAGATGTTCGCCTCGAAGGAGGACCTGTTCCGCACCCTGATCCGCGAGCGGCTGTTCGACATCAAGCACTTGACGGTCCGCTGCCCGGCCGGCGTCGCGCCCGAGGCCGAACTGGTCCATATTCTGCTGACGATCGCGACCCGCGTGCTGGCACCGGACCGGATGTGCCTGGTCCGCGCCATCGTCGGCGAAATCCGCGATTCCGCCGAAATCCGCCGCATCATGCAAAGCATCGAGCTGAGCGGAAACTGCAACCAGATCGAGGAATGGCTGTTGCGCCAGCAGGCGGCCGGCACCTGGCCCATCGACGATGTCGAGGACCTCGCCATCGGCCTGTTCAACATGACGGTCGGCAAGCTGATCCTGGGCGAACTGTTCCATGCGCGCGACCTCATGGCCTGGGACGAGATCGAGGCCAATATCCGCCGCTGGGTACGCATTTTCCTGACCGGGCTGGCCGCCACCGAACCGGGCCGCTTCTGACCGCCGGCGTTCCGCCCCCGCATCCGGCCACCTCATGCCCGCGACGGGCCGCCGTCCGCGCGACCCATGCACGATCGGGCTTTCCCGCGGCGGGAAAGAGTCTATCATCGGGGCAATGATCCCAGGACCCTCAGCCGGCGCCGCATGCTGCACCAGGGGCGCGGCCACACGCGCAGCCGGGGCGGGCAGGGACGCGGCCCGATGACGCAGGCATGCCGTCCCGCCCGTTTCTGCTCCGGCGACATCATGCGCCATGTCGTCGTCATGGCCGGCACCGGGGCGATCGGGCTGATGGCCGTGTTCGCCGTCGATCTGCTGAACCTGTTCTACATCTCGCGCCTGAACGACCCGGCGCTCACGGCGGCGATCGGCTTTACCGGCGCGGTCGGCTATGTCCAGATCGCGGTCTCCATCGGCATGTCGATCGGACTGGGCGCCGTCACCGCCCGCCAGATCGGCGCCGGCCGGCACGACCGGGCGCGGCGCATCGCCTCGTCCTTCGTGCTGGTCATGACGGCGGTCATGGTCGCGCTGGGGCTGGCAACGGCCATCTTCTCGACCCCGATCCTGCATCTGTTCGGCGCCACGGGCCGCGTGGCGGAGCAGGCCGGCCAGTATATCCGCATCGTCTCCCCCGCCCTGTGGCTGGTGGCGGCAGGCATGGGCTGCTCCAGCCTGCTGCGCGCGGTCGGCGACGCCAAACAATCCATGAACGTGACGCTGATCGGGGCACTGGCCTCGGCCATGCTCGACCCGCTGCTGATCTTCTGGCTGCATCTGGGGCTGGCGGGCGCCGCCATCAGCACCATCCTGTCCCGTGGGCTGGTGGCCATCCTGAGCTATCTGGCGGTGCGGCGGCACGACCTGCTGGCCATGCCCTCCACCCGCTACATTCTGCATGACGCCAAACTGGTCGGCGGGGTCGCGATGCCGGCGATCCTGACCAACCTGGCCACCCCCATCGGCGGCCTGTTCGTCACCCATGCCATGGCCACGTTCGGCCTGGCGGCGGTGGCGGGGCAGGCGACCATCGACCGGATCGTGCCCGTCGCCTTCGCCTTCGTCTTCGCGCTGACCGGCTCGGTGGGGCCGATCATGTCGCAGAACCAGGGCGCGGGCCAACTGGACAGGGTGCGCCAGACCCTGGTGGCGGCGCTCAAGCTGGTTGCCCTCTGCGTCGCGCTGACCTGGGCGATCCTGCTGCCGGCACAGAATCTCGTGGTGCAGGCGTTTGCCGCCCAGGGCACCACGGCCGACCTGATCCGCCTGTTCTGCACCTGGACCGTCGGCAGCTACCTGTTCATCGGCATGCTGTTCGTCGCCAACACGGCCTTCAACAATCTGGGCTTCCCGCTCTATTCCACGCTGTTCAACTGGGGGCGGGCGACACTGGGCACCATTCCGTTCGTCTGGATCGGTATGCGGTTCGGCCCCTGCGGCGTGCAGGTCGGGCAGGTTCTGGGCAGCGTCGTCTTCGGCACCTGGGCCGTGCTGACCGCCTTCTCGGTGGTGCGCAATCTCAAGCCCGGACGAATCGTCCCAGGCCTGGCCACCGAACTGCCGGGCCGGACCGCCAAGAGCGCAATGGCCGAACTGAACGAACTGGATGAGGAAGACCAGATCGCCGAAGACGTCGCCCGCGTCTGAACCCCTTAAAGAAAGGCCCCCCGATGTCCCGTCTCACCGAAGAAGAGCGCAATGCCCTGCCGGACGACGCTTTCGCGCTCCCCGGCCGCCGCTACCCGATCCCCGACGCCGCCCATGCCCGCGATGCGCTGGCACGCGCCAGCGCGATGCTGCACGAGGGCCACCTGAACGCGGAAGAGTACGAAACAATCGTCCGCCGCGCCCGCGCGGTCCTGGGCGAAGACTAACGAATCGGGGTCAAGGGGCCACCGGCCCCTTGCGGGTTCGGGCGGAGCCCGACCTTCCCCTCAGCCCGCCGTATCCAGCGCCGCCTCAACCTGCGGCAGGATCTCGAACAGGTCCCCGACCAGCCCGTAATCCGCCACCTGAAAGATCGGGGATTCAGGGTCCTTGTTGATCGCGACGATGACCTTGCTGTCCTTCATCCCCGCCAGATGCTGGATCGCGCCGGAAATCCCGACGGCGATATACAGGTCCGGCGCCACGATCTTGCCGGTCTGCCCCACCTGATAATCGTTGGGCACAAACCCGGCATCGACGGCGGCGCGCGAGGCGCCGATCGCCGCCCCCAGCCGGTCGGCCAGCGGGTTCAGCAGCTTGAAGTTCTCTTCGTTCTGCATGCCCCGGCCACCCGAGACGATCACCCGCGCCGATTCCAGCTCGGGACGCTCGGATTTCGACAGCGCGATCGAGACGAACGCCGACACCGCCGGCCCGTCCGGCACCGTCACCTGCTCGATCGGGGCGGCGCCGCCTTCGGCCGAAGCGGGATCGAAGGACGAGGCACGCACCGTCAGCACCTTCTTCGCATCCGACGACTTCACCGTCGCCAGCGCGCTGCCGGCATAGATCGGGCGCACGAACGTATCGGCATCGACGATCGACACCACGTCGGGGATCGGCTGCACGTCCAGCAGGGCGGCGGCACGCGGCAGCACGTTCTTCCCGCTGGCGCCCGAAGCCGCGACGATATGGCTGTAGGCCGGGGCCAGATCGGCGATCACCGCCGCCAGCGGCTCGGCGAGTTCATGGGCGGTTGCGGCACCGGCCGCGCGCAGCACCTTGGCCACGCCGTCGATCCGCGCGGCGGCATCGGCCACGGCGGCATCGCCGGTGACCAGCGCATGCACCTCGCCCAGCGCCCGCGCCGCCGTGACGGCCGAACGCGACGCCTGACGGATGACACCGGACTCATGATCCAGAAAAACGAGTACGGCCATGATCAGATCACCTTCGCTTCGTTGCGCAGACGCGCCACCAGATCGGCGGCGGATTCGACCTTGATGCCCTGCTGGCGCGCCGGCGGCTCGGCCACCGAGACGATGGTCAGGCGCGGCGTCACATCCACACCCAGATCGGCGGGCGCGATCGTCTCAAGCGGCTTCTTGCGCGCCTTCATGATGTTGGGCAGCGACGCATAGCGCGGCTCGTTCAGCCGCAGGTCGGCGGTCACGATGGCCGGCAGCGTCAGCGTCAGCGTCTCCAGCCCGCCATCGATCTCGCGCGTCACGGTGGCCTTGCCGTCCGCGATCTCGATCTTGCTGGCGAACGTGCCCTGGGCCCAGCCCAGCAGACCGGCCAGCATCTGGCCGGTGGCGTTCATGTCGTCGTCGATCGCCTGCTTGCCCAGCAGCACCAGGTCGGGGCTTTCCTTCGCCACCAGCGCCTTCAGGACCTTGGCCACCGCCAGCGGCTCAACCGCCACGTCGGTCAGGACCAGAATCGCCCGATCAGCACCCATCGCCATGGCGGTGCGCAGCGTGTCCTGCGCCTGCTGCACGCCGACCGACACCGCCACCACTTCGGTCGCGATGCCCTTTTCCTTCAGGCGCACGGCTTCCTCGACCGCGATCTCGTCGAAGGGGTTCATCGACATCTTCACGCCAGCGGTCTCGACACCCGTGCCGTCCGCCTTCACGCGCGGCTTGATGTTGAAATCGATCACGCGCTTTACGGGAACAAGAACCTTCATGGACCTCTTCGCCTGTCTGTCAGCGGAAAGAGAGCAACCGCCCTCGGGGGGGCGCCCCCCATAGCGCATTTCACCAAAAAATCACATCCCGCCGGGGTAATTCGGCCCGCCGGCGCCCTCGGGCGTGCACCAGTCGATATTTTGCGCCGGGTCCTTGATGTCGCACGTCTTGCAATGCACGCAGTTCTGGGCGTTGATCTGCAAGCGCGGCGCGGTCTCGACATCCACCGCCTCGTAAACGCCGGCCGGACAATAACGGCTCTCGGGCGCGCGGAACACATCCCAGTTCACCGTCTTCCACAGCGCGTCATTACGCAGCTTCAGATGAACGGGCTGGTCTTCCTCATGATTGGTGGCGGAGAGAAAGACCGACGACAGCTTGTCGAACGTGATCTTGCCGTCCGGCTTCGGATAGGCGATCTGCGGCGAGGCGCTGGCGGATTCCAGAACCTCGTTGTCCGCATGCCGATGATGCAGCGTCCACGGCGCACGCCCCCGCAACAGCATGGCGTCGATGCCCGAATAGAGCGCGCCGCCCTTCATGCCGAACCGCGCGAAGGCGGGGCGAATGTTACGGACGCCGCGCAGTTCCTCCCACAGCCAGGATTTGCGGACCCGCGCGGTATAGGATGTCGGCTCCGCCCGGCCACCCTCCATCGCCTCGGCCACCGCCTCGGCCGCCAGCATCCCCGATTTCATCGCGGTATGGGTGCCCTTGATCTTGGGCACGTTCAGGAAGCCCGCCGTATCGCCGATCAGCGCGCCACCGGGGAACGTCAGGCGCGGAAGCGACTGGATGCCCCCCTCCGACAGTGCCCGCGCACCATAGGCAATGCGGCGACCGCCCTCGAACGTGGCCCGGAAGGAGGGGTGCAGCTTCAGCCGCTGCATCTCGTCGAATGGCGAGAGCCAGGTATTGGGATAATCCAGCCCGACCACGAAACCGTAAGAGACCAGATTCTCGCCGAAATGATACATCCAGGCGCCGCCATAGGTCCGGTCGTCCAGCGGCCAGCCGAAACTATGCTGCACCAGCCCCGGACGATGCTGCTCGGCCGGAACCTCCCACAATTCCTTGATCCCCAGGCCGTAGGTCTGCGGGTCCACGCCCTTGCGCAGATTATACATCGCCATCAGCCGCTTGGTCAGCGACCCCCGGCACCCTTCGGCGAACAGGGTATATTTCGCGCGCAGTTCCATGCCCGGCGCGTAGTTGGGGCCGGGCTCGCCATCGCGGCCGATGCCCATGTCGCCCGTCACCACGCCCACCACGCGCCCGTCCTCGACCAGCAGGTCCGCGCCGGCGAAACCGGGATAGATCTCCACCCCCAGTTCCTCGGCCCGCCCGGCCAGCCAGCGGCAGACATCGCCGAGGCTGACGATGTAATTGCCGTGGTTGCGCATGTGCGGCATCACCCGGTCCAGCATCGGCACGGTATAGCCGCGTTTTTCGGTCAGGAAGAGCATGGCCTCCTCCGTCACCGGCGTATTCAGCGGCGCACCGGTCTCGCGCCAGTCCGGCAGCAGTTCGTCGAGCGCGCGCGGTTCGATCACCGCGCCGGAGAGGATATGGGCACCGATCTCGCTGCCCTTCTCGATCAGGCAGACCGTGGCCTGCGGCACGAGCTGCCGCAGGCGGATCGCCGCCGCCAGACCGGACGGCCCGCCACCGACAACGACAATATCGAATTCCATTGTCTCGCGCGCGTTTTCGGTCATCGCCTTTCTTGCCTCGTCATGCAGTTGCTGCGCCATGAACGCCACGGCCCGGATGGAAGATTTATGCCTTCCTAGAACCGAACGGGGCCGGAACGCAAAAGCGGCGGCACATCAGCACGCGGGACCGAACGCCAATTCCCCGAGCGCGCGCCATTCCGGCGAGACGAAATTGACGATCAACGACCGCCGCAGGCCCCGGATCGGCCGGCGGACGAACCCATGCCAGCTCTCTTCGCCGGGCACGAACATCAGGCCGGAATTGAACGCGCCGCTGGCCCGCGCGACCGGCTGGCCATCCGCCGTCATCAGGTCGGTGCCCCATTCCGCCGCCCCCGCATCGGTGGACAGCGCGATCAGCAGCGTCAGCTTCTTCGCCCCGATATCGGTATGCGGCTCCAGCCAGAATCCATCGGTATCGAGGCACAGTTCCAACCGCAGGGCCGTCCCGGCCAGCCGGGCTCCGCACCGCGCGGAAATGGCATCGCGGGCCTCCACGGCATCGAACATGCGGGCCAGTCGATCCAGCCCCGGCACGCGGCGCGTCTCGGGCGTCACGAAGACACGCCGGCCGTTGCGGGCATCGCGCCGGCCGCCGGTATCGCCGCCATGGGCATCCGCTCCAGGGTCCCACGCCAGCAGCGCGGCACAGACCGGCGGCGGCAGAACATCCTCCAGCACCCAGTGCGCGAACGGCCACGCCCGCTCTTCCGCCGCCCGCACCGACGCGGCCGCCTGATTGGGCATCAGCCTCTCCATGTCCATCACGGCAGGGCTACAGCGCACCGGCATGACGCTTCACACCGGCGGGCACATGATGCGCGTCGAAGACGGAAGCAATATTGCGCAGGAACGGCCGGCCCTTCTCGGTCACGCGAACCACGGGGCCGTCCATCACCACCAGCCCGTCCTTCTCGGCCTGCCGCAGGGCCGGCCATGCACCGTCAAACCAGGTGGTCGAAGCCCCATGGCGAGCCCCGATGGCAGCCGGATCGACCTGAAGGTCGCACATCAGCCGCTCGATCACCTCGCCGCGCAGCCGGTCGTCCCCGGTCCGGCACACACCGCGCACGGCGGGCAGGCTGTCAGGCATGGTCTCCATGGCGCGCGCATAGAATGCATTCGCCGGTACGTTCTGCGTCATGCCCTGGGGAAAATTCGAAATCGCCGAGGCCCCGACTCCGACCAGCACCGGCGCGGGATCGACGGTATAACCCTGGAAATTGCGGCGCAGGGTGCCGGCCGCCGCCGCAAGACAGAGCGCATCATCGGGCCGGGCATAATGATCCAGCCCCACGGCGCTATAACCCGATAGGCGCAGGGCCTCGTCGATACGCGCCCGCTGGGCCAGCCGCTCGACGGGCGGCGGCAGGGCCGCTTCCGGCAGCAGAGCTTGGCGCTTCTGCTTCCACGGCACATGCGCGTAGCCGAACACCGCCAGCCGCTCCGGCCGCAGCACCTCCGCGACGGTCAATGCCGTATCCCCCGCACCATCGACGGTCTGGTAGGGCAGGCCATAGATCAGATCGACATTGACCGAGCGGATTCCCGCCGCGCGCACCCGGCGCACGCAATCCTCGGTCTGTTCCAGGCTCTGCACCCGGCCACTGGCCGCCTGCACGGCCGGATCGAGGTCCTGCACGCCCAGGCTGGCACGGTTGAACCCCAGCGCGCCCAGCAGCGGCGGATAATCGTCGGGCAGAAAACGGGGGTCGAGTTCGATGGCGATTTCGGCATCCGCCTCCACGGCGAACAGGCGATAAATCGTCTCCATCACCGCGCGCATGCTCTCTGGCGGCAGGGTCGTCGGCGTGCCGCCGCCCCACTGCACATGCCGCACGGGCCGGCCGGCGCCGAGGCGCGCCGCCACCCGGTGCAATTCATCGATCAGGAGCCCGGCATAGGCCGCCCGCAGGTCGGCATCGCGCACGACCGAGCTGTTGCACCCGCAGAACAGGCACAGCACGTCGCAGAACGGAACATGCAGGTAAAGCGATACCGGCGTGCCCGCCGGAACCGCGCGAAGCCACGCATCGGCTTCGGCGGCACCGACCGAGGCGTCAAACTGCGCCGCAGTCGGGTAACTCGTATAACGCGGCATGTTGCCCCCATACCGAACCAGAACGTCGGAAGGAGGCAACATGTCCATCGGGATCAGAACCGGTATTCGATACCGGCGCCAACCACGGTCGGGTCGAGCGAGTCATGCGCCTTGATGAAGGGGCTGCTGGTGCCACGGTCGTTGGCCCAGGCATGCATCCGCATGAACATCTGCTTGACGTCGAAGTTGAAGAACCAGTTGCCCACGAGCTGGTAATCGAAGCCCGCATTGACCGAAGGCCCGCCGGTGAAGCCGACATTGAGCTTCTGCACCAGGCCGCCGGCCGGCGAGACGTTATGGAACCACGCCATCGTGCCGCCGACACCCACATAGGGGTTGAAGCGCTTATGCGGCCGGAAATGCCACGCGAAGGTCACGGTGGGCGGCAGCACCCAGGCGCTGCCGACATCGACATGGGCCGCCCCGCCGACACCGTCGGCGGCAACCTCATGCCGCGAGCTGGCGGCGATCAGGTCCACCGAAAGATTGTCGGTGAAGAAATATTCGAACGTCAGTTCCGGCGTAACCTGGCGCGTGGTCTTCACCCGGCCCGCAACCGCGTTGCCGTTGATCCACAGCTTGCTGTCCCGGTCTTCGGGCAGCACGCCCAGCGCGGACAGACGGATCAGGAAATCGCCCTTGCCCAGACCGATCTTGGTGCTGGCGCAGGTCTCGAACAGGCCGCAATGGCTGCCATGCGAGGGCGGCGGCGGAACGGAATCCGAGGTAACGGGCGCATTGACATAAGCCGACGGCGTAGCCGTCTGGGCGCGTCCCGCGCCCGGCGCCAGCGCCAACAGACCGGCCAGGGCCGGGACGACGAGGCTACGGGTGAGTTTCATCGTATGCGCCTTTCAAATTCAAGCGATGAACAACATCGTGTGGTGTGCATTGATCACGCACCGGCTGTCATCGCCTTGACTTAAATCAAGCCATATTCTGCGATATCTCGATCAGTGTACGAATCGGCATCGGGTGTGTCGTATTGCCCCCACGGGTGGCCATACGTGCCGCCAGCGCCTGCTGGTCCCCCGGCAGGATCACGCGCGCGCTCCCGCACCCGGCCTCGCACGCCATATTTTCCAAAGCGGGCAGGAAAGCGTCCAGCACCGACCAGACCTCGCCGAACGTCAGCGCGACGAAGTGCTCCGCCGTCAGGACCCGCCCGTGGCGCATATCAGGCGCGCACCGAAAGGATATCAATCCGCAGGGTGGAGAAGAGGGGGCGTGACGCGCCACGAGAATACCCTGCCGGCCGCGCGGACCCGTGCGCAGGGCACGGCGCGCCAGCCGCATCCACGCGCCGCGCGCCATTCCCGGATAGGCCAGGCGCACCAGCGGATAGACCAGCGGGGCGTCCTGGGGGCCCAGCAGGCCGACGACAAGCGAGGGGTCGGAATTCATCGTTGGGCGCGGCTGGAACCTTCCATACCCGCACGCTTGGGTCCGATGCAGTAAAAGGCATTGATTCAGATCAATTCAGCCCGCATTCTGCTATGCATGCGGGCATGAGGGCCTGACCGAAAATGCGGGCTGGTGAGCGAGAGCGGCCTGTCAGGGCCGCGTCCAGCGTGTGTTTCTGAGCATCGGAGCGCAGGAAACACATGCCGGATCGCCACCAAGGCACATTTGCGGTCAGGCTCTTAGCGGACGGATGGCCGTCCGTGCCAAAACGACCGGTCCGCTGTCCCGCGGGCCTGAACCGGGAGGAACCCGGACGATATGTCTGACCAGACCGCCTGCCAGCGCGATGCCCGTCCGCGTCGCCTGATTCTGGCCGGAGCCCACCGCCAGCCCGGCTATTGCCTGAGCTGCGGCATCCGGGCCCAGAGCGTATGCAGCGTCATCGACGATGACGACATCGCCCGACTGGCCGAAACGGCGGTCGAAACGCTGGTCCTGCCGGGCCGCAGCTTCATCGAGGAAGGCGCCCCGGCCACCGATTTCTACAATATCACGTCGGGCAACGTGAAGCTGTTCAAGGCCCTGCCCGACGGGCGCCGGCAGATCACCGGCTTCGCCACCACCGGCCATTTCCTCGGTCTGGCGGTGTCCGACCTGTATGCGTTCGGTGCCGAGGCGATAGACACGGTGCGACTGTGCCGGTTTTCGCGGGCGCGGATGCGGCTGTTGATGGACGATTTTCCCCGCCTGGAACGCAGGCTGCTGGCGGAAGCATCGAACGAACTGGTGGCGGCACAGAACCAGATGCTGCTGCTGGGCCGCAAGACCGCGCGCGAACGGGTGGCCAGCTTCCTGCTGGAACGCGTGCGCGAGGTCGCCAATCCGTCCGAAGACGTGCCGCTGCCCATGACCCGCTCGGACATGGCCGACTATCTGGGCCTGACGATCGAAACGGTCAGCCGCACACTGAGCTGGATGCGGACCGAACGGCTGGTCACGATCGGCAAGGGTCACACCGTGCGCATCATCGCGATGGAGCGCCTCCACGCCCTGGCTGCCGGCGAGGCCGGCTGAACAGCGCGGCTGCCGGCGGGCGGCCACGAGCGGCCATCAGGGCTTCTGAAACAGGTTTTTAATCCGCCTCGTGGCTCGTCTCGGGGAGAGCGGCGGCCGGACGGCTCTTCGGGCCGCGCGTCGGGCCGCCGACGACGTGGCCGATCGGCGTCAGCACCTCCACATGGTCGCAGATGATCTTGAAGACCGCGAGCATCGGCACCGAGAGAAACGCCCCCCACACCCCCCACAGCCAGTCCCAGAACATCAGCGACCCCATGACCAGCACCGGATTGAGCGTGAAACGCCGGGCCAGCACCATGGGCGTGATCGTCTCGCCTTCCATCAGATGGATGCACAGATAGACCATCGGCGGCAGCAGCGCCTGGAGCATCGAGGGAAAGACGAACAGGCTGACGACGAAATAGATCGCAATCCCGGTCAGCGGGCCGATGATGGGGATATAGTTCAGCAGGAAGGCCAGCACGCCCCATAATAGCGGGTTGGGCAGGCCGAACACCCAGCATTGCAGCATGTTCGCCAGCCCGACCAGCACGTTGATGATCGTGATCGTCGTCAGGTACAGCGAGACGTTGCGTTCGATCTGGTAGGCGATCTGCACCGCGCGGCGCTTGTCGGCAAAGGTCGGCATGATCTCGACGAAGCGCCGCAGCAGGCTGTCCCCCTGCGCCAGCAGGAAGAACAGCATCAGCATCATGGTAAAGAGCTGCCCCACGAATGCCCGAGTCCCCAGCAGCACGCTGGAGCCGAACATCCCCAGGCCCCCCTGGCCGGAGGGCGCGGACGACGCCAGCAGCGCGGCATGTCCGCCGCCGCTCCCACGCCCGCTGACCACCGCCAGAAAACTGTCGATCCGCTCATTGGCCGCCTGAATCATCCGCAGCGGCCCACGCAGCACCGCCATATGCGCCTGGATCGCCGCCATGGTCTGCGGCGCACGGCTGATCCAGCCGGCGGCCGGCACCGAAATCGCGGTGCCGATCGCCCCGATCACCCCGAACAGGCACAGGATCAGGGTCAGGGCGGCCAACGTCTTGGGCAGCTTCAGGCGCGCATGCAGCAGGCGCATCGGCGTCGACAGCAGCAGGTTGGCCACCAGCGCCAGCACGATCGGCAGGATGATCGCCGCCGCGAAATACAGGGTGTAGAAAACGGCCAGCACCGTCAGGATCAGCAGGCAGATGGTCTGCGCGCTGAAGCGGCTGCGGCGCACCACCTCTATGGCCCGCTGCTGCTGGCGCGTCTCGAACGAATCCGCTTCTTCACTCTCGGGAGCCAGCATCACGCCCCAGCCTCGCCAACGGCAACCAGCAGTCGGAACCCGTCCGACCATTGTTGAAAAGGGGCGTAGTCCCCCACCCGCGCCGACGCAAGCCATAACGCACGCCAGCATTGGTGCCACGCGCCCGGTGCGGAGATGTGACCCCTCGCCCCCCTTGACGTCCACCCGAACGTCGCAGACACCCCAACGTCACAGAAACGTGAGAGTTCTGAACGGCAATGGTCGCAAAAGGCGACGATCAAGGGTTGAAAGCCGCCATCATCGGGGCTCACATCCAACCTGAAAGCGGAAGCCCCGCCTTCATGACCAGAATGATGGAGGATCACATGGCCTGGACTGCTCCGAAGATCACCGAAATTCCGCTGGGCGCGGAAATCAACAGCTACGTCTGCGGCCAGAAGAAATAAGCCGCACGAGGCGCCGCCCAGCCTCGTGCGGGCGGCGTTTCTGTTCTAGATATCTGCGCCATGATCGACATCATCGTTCTCGGCGCGGCCGCTGGCGGCGGCTTTCCGCAATGGAATTCCAACGCGGCCGGATGCCGGCGCGCCCGATCGGGCGACCCGGACGCGCTGCCCCGCACCCAGGCTTCGCTCGCCATCAGCGGCGACGGCATGCACTGGTTCGTCGTCAACGCCTCGCCGGACCTGCGCGCGCAGATCGGCCAGACACCTTCCCTGCACCCGCGCGACGGCCTGCGCTCCACCCCCATCGCCGGGGTGATCCTGACCGGCGGCGAGGTCGATACCGTGACCGGCCTGCTGACCCTGCGCGAGCGCCAGCCTTTCACCCTGCTGGGCACGCGCCCGGTGCTGGACCTGCTGGACGCCAACCCGATCTTCGAAGCCCTGGACCGCACCATCGTACCGCGCCACGCCCTGGCGCTGGACGCGCCCTGCGTGCTGGCGCTGCCCGACGGCACCCCGGCCGGGCTGACGATCACCCCCTTCGCGGTGCCCGGCAAAGTGCCGCTCTACGCCGAAACCGGCCCCGATCCGGCGGCCATCGTCGAAAATGGCGAGACGGTGGGGCTGGCGATCACCGACGGCACACGCCACGTCTTCTTCATTCCCGGCTGCGCACGCATGACCGACGCGCTGCGGGCTCGTCTGCGCGGGGCGGACATCGTGTTCTTCGACGGCACGCTCTGGACCGACGACGAGATGCTCCGCGCCGGGCTGGGGCAGAAGACCGGCCAGCGCATGGGCCATATGTCGGTCAGCGGTCCGGACGGCACGATCAGCGCATTGTCCGATCTGGAAATCGGGCACAAAATCCTGATCCACATCAATAATTCCAACCCCGTCCTGCTGGCCGACAGTCCGGAGCGCGCCTCGGCCAACGCAGCCGGATGGGACGTGGCCTTCGATGGCATGAGGATAACGGCATGACGGACCGCCCGCTCTCTCCCGACGACCTGGAGGCCGCGCTGCGCGCCATCGGTGCCGCGCGCTACCACAACCTGCATCCCTTCCACCGGGCCTTGCATGACGGGCGCCTGACGAAAGCCCAGGTGCAGGCCTGGGCGCTCAACCGCTATTATTACCAGTGCCGCATCCCCGCCAAGGACGCGACCCTGCTGGCCCGCCTGCCGACGGCCGACCTGCGCCGCGAATGGCGGCGGCGGCTGGTCGATCACGACGGCGACGCGCCGAGCACCGGCGGCGTCGCCCGCTGGCTGAAACTCACCGATGGCGTCGGGCTGGACCGCGCCTATGTCGAGTCGCTGGCGGGCCTGCTCCCCGCCACCCGCTTCGCCGTCGATGCGTATGTGGAATTCGTCCGCGACCGCCCGATCCTGGAAGCCATCGCCTCGTCGCTGACCGAACTGTTCTCGCCCACCATCATCAGCGAGCGCGTGTCGGGCATGCTGCGCCATTATGATTTTGTCACGCCCGAAACGCTGGCCTATTTCCAGCCCCGGCTGACCCAGGCCCCGCGCGATTCCGACTTCGCCCTGGCCTATGTGCGCGAACATGCCCGCACCGCCGCCGAGCAGAAAGCGGTGCTGGACGCGCTGACCTTCAAATGCGCCGTGCTGTGGTCGATGCTCGATGCGCTGGATTACGCCTATGTCGTCCCCGGCCGCATCCCGCCCGGCGCCTTCACGCCCGACGCCTCATGACCGGCGCCCCCACTCCGTCCCCGGTCGGCGAGGAAACAATCGTCCGCTTCCTGCGCGGCACCCGCCTGCACCATGACCGGGTGCGCGACCAGTGGGTGATCCAGGCGCCCGAACGCGCCTTCATCGCCGACCCGATCGCCGCCGAGATCCTGCGTCTGGTGGACGGCACGCGACCGGTGTCCGCCATCATCGACACCCTGGCCGAGCGGTTCGCCGCCCCGCGCCCCGTCATCGCGCAGGATGTGCTGGAGATGATCGCCAGCCTGACCGAACGGCAGGTGCTGACAGCATGACCATCGCCCCGGCTCCTCCCGCCCC
>NZ_JBDNXE010000048.1:29905-30598 GCF_047721585.1 Gluconacetobacter sp. | reverse complement strand
GAAGGACGCCCAGAACACCGCCGCCCTGCTGACCACCTTCAACGAGGTGGACATGACGGCGGTGAAGGAACTGCGCGCCGAATATCGCGACGCCTTCGAGAAGAAGCATAACGGCGTCAAGCTGGGCTTCATGTCGATCTTCGCCAAGGCGGTGATGGCGGCGCTGAAGGAATTCCCGGCGGTCAACGCCGAAATCGACGGCGACGACATCATCTATCGCGAGTTCGTCAATCTCGGCATCGCGGTCGGCGGCCCGAACGGGCTGGTCGTGCCGGTGATCCGCGATGCGGAGAAGCTGAGCTTCGCCGGGATCGAGAGCGCGATCGCGGGCTTCGGCAAGCGCGCGCGCGACGGGTCGCTGAAGCTGGACGAACTGTCGGGCGGCACGTTCTCGATCACCAACGGCGGCATCTACGGCTCGCTGATGTCGACGCCGATCATCAACGCGCCGCAGTCGGCTATCCTGGGCATGCACGCCATCGTGGATCGTCCGATGGCCGTGAACGGGCAGGTCGTGATCCGGCCGATGATGTATATCGCCCTGACCTACGATCACCGCATCGTCGACGGCAAGGAAGCCGTCAGCTTCCTGGTGCGCGTGAAGCAGAACGTGGAAGACCCGCGCCGTCTGCTGCTCGAGGTCTGATGCGCCGGGGGGGGGGGGGGGGGGGGGGGGGGGGGGGGGGGGGGGGG
>NZ_JBDNXE010000048.1:0-29895 GCF_047721585.1 Gluconacetobacter sp. | reverse complement strand
CCCCCCCCGGCGCCGGCCGCCGCCGGGGGGGGCCCGCCCGGGGCCCCGGGGGCCGGCCGGCCCGCCCCGCCGATCTGATTCCGACGCAGCGAACGCAGGACAAGAAGATGACCATTGAAATCAAGGTGCCGACTCTCGGCGAGAGCGTGACCACGGCCACGATCGGCAAGTGGCTGAAGCAGCCGGGCGACAGCGTTGCCGCCGACGAGCCGGTGGTGGAACTGGAGACCGACAAGGTCAGCGTCGAGGTCGCCGCGCCGTCGGCCGGCCGTCTGGGCGCGCATGCCGTGGCCGAGGGTGACGAAGTGGCCGTCGGCGCCGTGCTGACCACCGTCGAGGACGGTGCCGGCGCCGCCCCGGCGAAGCCCGCCGCCGCCAAGCCCGCCCCGGCGGCGAAGCCTGCCGAGGCCAAGGCCGCGCCGGCTCCCGCTCCCGCCGCCCCGGCGGTCGCCCCTCCGGCCGAGACCGATTACGATGTGATCGTCATCGGTGCCGGTCCCGGCGGTTATGTCTGCGCCATCCGCGCGGCGCAGCTCGGCTTCAAGGTCGCCTGCGTTGAGAAGCGCGCGACGCTGGGCGGCACCTGCCTGAATGTCGGCTGCATTCCCTCCAAGGCACTGCTGCAATCGTCCGAGAATTTCCATGCCGCCGGCCATGATTACGCGGGCCATGGCATCCTGATCGACAGCGTCAAGCTGGATCTGAAGCGGATGATGGCGCGCAAGGCCGAGGTGGTCGATGCCAACGTCAAGGGCGTCGAATTCCTGTTCAAGAAGAACAAGGTCACCTGGCTGAAGGGCTTCGGCAAGCTGGAAGGCACCGGCCGCATCACCGTTGACGGCAAGCCGGTAACGGCGAAGCACATCGTGATCGCCAGCGGCAGCGACAGCGCCGGCCTGCCGGGTGTCGAAGTCGATGAGAAAGTCGTCGTCACCTCGACCGGCGCGCTGGAACTGTCGGCCGTGCCGAAGAAGCTGGTCGTCATCGGCGGCGGCGTGATCGGGCTGGAACTGGGCAGCGTGTGGCACCGTCTGGGCGCCGAGGTCACGGTGGTCGAATATCTCGACCGTCTGGTGCCGGGCACGGATGGCGAAATCGCCAAGCAGTTCCAGCGTATCCTGACCAAGCAGGGTCTCCAGTTCAAGCTGGGCCACAAGGTTACCAAGGCCGAGAAGACCGGCAAGGGCGTGACGCTGACCGTCGAGCCGGCGGCCGGTGGCGCTGCCGAGACGCTGGATGCCGATATCGTGCTGTTGGCGATCGGCCGCACCGCCGCCAGCAAGGGCATGGGCCTGGAAGAAGCCGGCGTGGCGCTGGACAAGCGCGGCCGCGTCGTGACCGACGCGCATTACGCGACCAGCGTGCCGGGCGTGTATGCGATCGGCGACGTGATTGCCGGCCCGATGCTGGCGCACAAGGCCGAGGATGAGGGCGTTGCCATCGCCGAGATCCTGGCCGGCCAGGCGGGCCATGTGAATTACGATGCCATCCCCGGCGTCGTCTACACCTGGCCGGAGGTCGCGACTGTCGGCCGCACCGAGGAAGACCTGAAGGGTGCCGGCGTCGCCTACAAGACCGGCAAGTTCCCCTTCACCGCCAACGGCCGCGCCCGCGCCATGGGCATGACCGACGGCTTCGTGAAGGTGCTGGCCGATGCCACCACCGACAAGGTGCTGGGCGTGCATATCATCGGCCCCGGCGCCGGCGAACTGATCGCCGAAGCCACGCTGGCGATGGAATTCGGTGCTTCGTCGGAAGACATCGCCCGGACCTGCCATGCCCACCCGACGCTGAGTGAAGCGGTCAAGGAAGCGGCGCTGGATGTGGAGAAGCGCGCGATCCATATCTGATCGCACGTTCGCGTTCGTTTCTGTCGCGCCCGGTCATTTCGATGGCCGGGCGTTTTTTTTGTGCTTTGGACAATAGAAGACGAAGAGCCGGCTTTGTCCGGCCCTGTGTTCGTTTATGCCTTGCGCAGGAACTCGGCTTTCAGCATGTAGCCGCCCGCTTCGACCGCATGGTCGCCGCCGCGCAGGCGGATGTTCTTGATCTTGGTGCCGACCTTCAGCGTCGTTGACGAGCCTTTGACCTTCAGATCCTTGATGACGACCACGGTGTCGCCGTCGGCCAGTGCGACGCCGTTGGCATCGCGGACCGTTTCTTCCGGCGGTGCCGTATCCGCGATCTCGACGGGCCATTCATAGCCGCACGTATCGCAGACATGGTTCGTACCGTCGATATGCGTTTCGTCCAGAGTGCATTGCGGGCAGGCGGGTGCGGTGGTGCTCATGAAACGGGGCTTAATCCTGCGCCATCTGACATGCAATCCCTGGTGCGGAACAGAAATCACTCTGGAGGGGAAGGCCGCCAGCCGCTTCCCGTGGGATGAGAGCCTGTTCTGGAAATACACGCTGGACGCGACATTTTGGGTCGCTCTTGCCCTTCACCCCACATGTCCAGACAGGTTCTGAGAATGTCTTCTCTCCCTGGGAACGAGACACAGCGATTGAGAGTCTGATCCGAAAGTTTTTCGAGGATGACAATGTTTTGCGGCTCTGCGGGTGAGCATTCGGATTGATGCGATCAGGGTCCATGCGTTTGATGAGGCTATGGACTTTTCCCAATCTTTGGCGCGCCGCCGGCAACGACCCGGCCAGGCGAATGTTCGGTCAACGACCCAACGGCACCTCGAACAGTCCGGCATCACGCCACACATAAAAGTAACGTCGGACCGTCGAGACCGGTGGAAAGCATTTCGGCAGGTGACGCCACGCACACCCGCCTGACGCGATATAAAGCATGGCCTTGACGACTTCGCGCATGTTTGTCGTTCGAGGGTGTCCGCCTCGCCACAGGCGCGAATGGCAAGACCAAAGCCCACTCCGCGTCCGTCATTGCGGCGTGATCCATGAAACGCCCGATCATCCAGAAGATCTGTAGAAAACTGATCTCCTACCGCCCATCCGTGTGGCAGTAGAAAAAGGCACCGGATGTTCCGGGCAGCGTCATCATGGGGATGACGCTGCCTGCGGCGGGTTTCAGTGGGAGGGGTTTTCGGTCGCGGCGCGCAGGGCGCGGTCGCCGATATCGCGCCGCCAGATGGCGTCTTCCCAATGGATGGCGGGGATGGCGTTGTAGGCGCGGGAGCGGGCTTCACCCAAGGTGGCACCGGTGGCGCAGACGGTGAGGACGCGGCCGCCGGCGGCGACGAGCTGGCCCTGGTCGTTCCGTTTGGTGCCGGCATGGAAGATATGGACGCCGGGCTGGGCTTCGGCCTGTTCCAGCCCCGTGATCACGCCGCCGGCGGCGGGCTTGCCGGGGTAGCCGCGCGCGGCGAGGACGATGCTGATGGAGTGATCGTCGGAGAAGCGGATGTCCGCCGCGTCCAGCGTGCCGGCGGCGACCGAGGCCAGGGCCGGCAGCAGGTCGGATTGCAGGCGGATCAGCAGAGCCTGGGCCTCGGGGTCGCCGAAGCGGACGTTATATTCGATCAGTTTCGGGCCGTCGGCCGTCAGCATCAGGCCGGCGAAGATGACGCCACGGAAAGGTGTGCCACGCCGGGCCATTTCCGCCAGCATCGGGCGTACCAGCAGGTCGAGCGCGGCTTCCTGCCTTGCACGGTCGAAGCCGGCGGGGGGCGAGACCGCGCCCATGCCGCCGGTGTTGGGGCCGGTGTCGCCCTCGCCGATGCGCTTGTGGTCCTGCGCCGCGCCGATCAGCACGGCGGTTTCGTCGGCGCAGAAGGCGAACAGCGACACTTCGTCGCCCATCAGGCATTCCTCGATCACCACCGACTGTCCGGCGGCGCCGAGGGTGGCATCGTCCATCATGGACCGGATGGCCTCTTCGGCTTCCGCGACCGTCATCGCGACGACCACGCCCTTGCCGGCGGCCAGGCCGTCGGCCTTGATCACGATCGGCGCGCCACGGCGACGGACGAAATCCAGCGCCGGGGCGGCCGCGTCGAACCGTTCCCAGCGGGCGGTGGGGATGGATGCGGCGTCGCAGACTTCCTTGGTGAAGCTCTTGCTGCCTTCCAGTTCGGCGGCGGCGCGGCTGGGGCCGGCGCAGGGGATGCCGGCGTCGCGGCAGGCATCGGCCAGGCCGGCGACCAGCGGGGCTTCGGGGCCAGGCACCACCAGGTCGATCCGCTCGGCCTTTGCGAAGGCCACCAGGGCCGGTACGTCGTCGACGGCGATGGCGACGTTGGTGCCCAGTGCGGCGGTGCCCGGATTTCCGGGCGCGATGAACAGGGCCTCCAGCGCAGGCGAGCGCGCGATCGCTGCCGCCATCGCATGTTCCCGTCCACCCGATCCGACCAGAAGCACCCGCATCACGTTACCGTCCCTGTTGCTGACATATCTGATATCCCCGGCTGTCCGGGGAGGCCGTCTCTATCATACCCGGCGCGGCGGGACGATGTCCTTTGCGGCGGCGCGGGGTCATGACCGGCGTTTCCGCCCGCGTTTCACGAGCCTGTCCACGGTTCTTCCCAGGCCGGCGAGCAGGCTGCGCCGCTCGGGCGGTCGTGGCCCGGCGCGCCGGATGGTGACGCCGCCGAAGGAAAGCGCGGCCGAAAAGGGCTTGGAGAATGCAACGCGGAATTCGGTGGTCGGATCGCCGGCCGGCAGGTCGAAACGCAGCGTAAAGATTGTGGATGGCCCGATTGTCGCGGCACGCAGCCGGTGCCTGCCGACGACGCCGCCGGGCATGCAGAAGACGTCGATCACCACGTCGCTGGCGAACGGGTTGCCGGCAGGGTCGATGACGAGATCGAATACGACCTCGAAATAGCCTTTCGGCAAGGTGAGATAGGGTCCGAAGATCCGGTGGCCGGATGGGTAGGGGCCGGCCGCGAAGTCCAGCCTGCCGTCGACCAGTTTGGAATCGCGGCCAGTGAACAGTTCCGCCCCGAAATGGAGCTGCCCCTGCGTTGCTGGCGCTCCAAACGCCGCGGCATGGAGGGCCTCCCGCCCCTCTGTGAGATCGCGGAACATCCGGAGATCGTGGAACGAGACGAGATTGCTGCCGCTGTCATGCAGCACAGCGGTTTCGAGCGCGTCGATCGCGGGCGGCTGGCTGCCGCGTGCGGTCTCGCCCGCGCGCAGCAACCAGCCGCCGAGGGCTTTTTCGATGTCGGGCGTCAGGGCGCTGGTGTCCTCCGACAGCGCGCGCAGCCTGGCCATCGTCGTCTCTCGGTCGTTTTCGGCCAGACGGCGGAGACCTTGCGTGATCTGGTCGCGCACCACGCGCGGGGAATAATGTTCGCGGATATGCTGCTGGGCGTCGAGGACCTGACTGTGCACCAGCGGGTCCGCAAGGCTGGCCACGGCGGCGGCGAACAGGTTCAGGTCGTAATGCTGGAAGGCCAGCGGATGCTCGGCGAGAAGGGAGTCCAGCGCCGTATTGCGCCAGGCGACGACCGGCAGGTCGCACCGCATGGCCTCGAAGACGGGCAGGCCGAATCCTTCATGCTCGGAGAGGCAGAGAAGTGCGTCGGACTGCCTGTAGAGCGCGCTGAGTTCGGCTTCGGAAATCTCGCCCAGGAAACGGACATCGACCTGGAGCTTCGCCGCGAATGCCGCGATGTCCTTCTTGACGTCATCTTCTCGGCCGGCGAAGCGCACGATGACGGGGCGGCCGGTGAGGGCCGCGACGCGCCGGGCGATCGCCACGATGGAGCGATGGCCCTTATGGGCCACCACGCGGCTGACGAAGACGAGATTGATCGGCCCTTCCTGCGGGAAAATCCGGTGCCGCGGCGTGCTGTCGGGGTTTGTCGCGGCGGTCAGGTAACGGCTTGCGGGGAAGACGGTCGTGCATCGGCCGGGATCGCCGCCCAGGGCTGCGAACTGGTCGCGTGTGAAGTCCGAATTGACCCAGAAACGCAGATGCGGTGCCTGTGCGAGGGCAACGATGTTTTCGAATCCTGCGAGCGTATGCGACAGGTGCGTGGACTGGGAGAGGTAGAACCACGGCGCGGTGTTGTTGTGCCAGCGTATGACCGCGCGGGCAGGGCGCCCGCGCAGGAAATCGTCGATCGCCGGCCATGCGCCGCAATAATGATAGATGATGATGCCATCGGGGTTTTCGTCGCACCATGCGTGGAATTGGGGCAGGTCCTCGATCGGCACGTCGGGGTGGCGGGCCTGGTCGAAACGCTCGGCGAACAGGCGGGCTGTTTCGCCGCCCGGCATGTCGCGCAGGAGACGATATTGATAGACGCAATCGAAGCCGATCGAGTCGCTGATTTCGAACAGGCCCTGAACAAGGAAAGCGATTTTCATGAATGGCTGGTCCGGGGTTCCGGGCGATGGCGCGGGCGATGTCACGATCCTGCCCCCTGAAGTTCGGCACGCGCCAGGCTGGCGGCGGGATGCCGGGTGGCCGCGGCGGCTTCGTAATACCGGCGCGCGTCGTCGGGCCGTCCGGTTATCTTGTAGAAATGGCCGATCTGAAGAGTGAGATCGGGATCGTCGGGGCGCATGCCGAGCGCCCGCAGATAAAACCGTTCCGCCACGGCCATCGCCCCTGTTTCCTTGAGCATATGGGCACATTGAACGGTATAGTCGAAATGATCCGGTTGCAGCAGCAACCCCTTTAAATAGAGCCTGGCCGCGCCCGCCCATTGGGCTTCGTCACGCGCAACGTCGCCGGCGCGGAAAAGACGGCGGGCACGAACCTTGCCCAGAACAGCGCGGCCGCGCCCCCCTGTCAGCAGCCTTTCGATCTCCGATACCGGAAGCGGCGGATTTTCCTGGTCTTCGGTCTCGTGCTCGACCGTGAAACCGCGATGTGCGTTCCGCAGTCTGGCACCGCCGAACGTCACCGTCCCTGTGAAAGCCTGGCGGGGATGGATGCGAAACGTGACCGGGGCGGATGCGTCCGTCGTCTCGAAGGTGACGCCGGCGGGGGGCATTTTCTCTCCCGGCCGGCATGTCAGGCAGTCGCGACCAACGACGTGCGTGCCGTTCACGACAGCTTCGATATCGACCGTCAGTTCGCCTGGGGTGTGGAGCGTGATGTCGAGGATGAAGCGTATCCGATAGGCGCCGGCGGGCAGGGTGATGGAGGGGCCGGTGACAAGGGGCCTGGCAGGATAACGCCGTGCCGTGCCAGTGGAGCCGGATTGACGCGCAGGCGTGGTGATGACGGCGGGAAAGCACTGGAAATCCGCTGGGCTGATTGGAAGGTCGGTATCGTTTTCCGTCGCCAGGGCCGCATAGCGCCGGGCTGTCGTCATCTCGGTGTGTGCGCGTGTCAGCCTGAGGTCGTGAAGCGAGGTGATGTTGATATGGCTGTCATAGGCCAGGTCGGCTTCGCTGCTTTGCGGAAAATGCTCGGCCGCGCGATGCCATTCGCGCACGACCTGCCGGAGGATGGCGGGATAGCGCTCAAGCGACGGTTCGCCCAGATCCGCGTCGGGCGCCGATGCCGCCTTGTCCTGCCGGCCGGTCGGAAACACGCCGGCCAGGCCCGCGAGAATCTGATCGTTCGTGATCTCGGGCCGATAGCGGGGCAGGAGCGTTGCCTGGCATTCCAGAACGCGGCTGCGCACCGCCGGATCGTGCAGGGCCGCGATGGCGGATGCGAACATGTCGATATCAAAATGCCGGAAAGCGAAAGGATGGCCATCCAGCAGGGTTTCCAGCGCCGTCACCGCCCAGGCGACCACCGGAACGCCAGCAAGCAGCGCGCCGAAGACATCGTGCCCGAAGCCCTCATGTTCGGAAAGACTGAGACATGCGTGCGACCGGGTGTGGAGATCGCGCAACGTGCTCTGTGAAATGCCTTCATGCAGCACGATTTTGCAGTCTGCCGTTTCGATGCTGTCGCGCAGGGCACAGGCATAAGGTGTGGGATCGTGGAAGCCATTGCCCACGAAATGGAGCGTGAGAGGGCGGCCGGTGAGCGCCATGACCCGCTCGGCGACATGGATGGCGTTGATCTGCCCCTTGTGGGAGGCGACGTGTCCGATGACCAGCACGATCGTTTCGTGGGGGGACGTGTCATGCGCCGTTCGTGCTTCTGGTGTCGCCTGTTCCGCGACGGCATGTGTTGCGGGAAAGACGACGCGGCTTCGGTCGGCCCGGCCACCCAGGGCACGGAACTGTTCGCGCGTGAAAGGCGAATTGCACCAGATGTGGATGTGGGGGTGGCGCGCGATCTCGGCAATGGTTTCGTAGCCCGCCAGGGCGGCGTGTGCATCGGCATTCTGCCGGCCGAACGTGAACCAGGGAGGTGTCGCGTTATGCCAGCGCAGGATCACGGGCGCGCGCCGGCTGGTCAGAAGATCGAGGAGCGGAAGCGGGCCGTCCCGGTAATGGACAAGGAGGACGGCATCGTCATGTTCCGCGCACCAGCGCGGAAGATCGGCCGGGGAGGCGATGTCGGAGGTCGGGGACGTGCCGGAGTCAGGCTGGTCGGTAAAGAGCGTTACCGCCTGGTCAGGGAAATGATCGCGCAGGAACCGATATTGCGCGGCACAATCGAACCAGGCCGGATCGACGGGGTCGGAGAGATGGGCGGTCCATAAAGCAATTTTCATCATATTGCCCTGGTTATTGCCAAAATGAAGTGTCCAGCCAACGAAAACGCGCATCAGGCGGCATAAGGCGCGGGAGGTGGCGCCTGATCGGGAGAAGGGAAAAAGCGGGCCGTCGGCACCGCGTCGGCGGCGACCGGGTGCATTGCGCGCGCATGGCGGGCAGCGCGCCGCCGTCGCTGATCACTGCCGGGGCGCCAGACGCCATCGTGTCCGGCCCGGCAGGCCGTTCTTGACTCGACATCGGCACTTTTCAGACAGTCTTTTAACGGTGTTACCCATTACGCCCTATCGGTAACAGAGGCAACCGTCCGGGGCCGGCCGGGATGGGGTGTGACGGCTGGAAAGCGGCGACCACGCCGGCGGCACCGTCGGGAATGAGTCCGGTCGGGTCTGTCCGGTCTTTCGGGATCGGCGCGTCTATCCTACCTTACGGCGATGGACGAAACGCTTCGCACCTCCGGTGGCCCCGGACCGGGTAACGTGCCCGAATATTCAGTCTCCGAGATTTCGGGGGCGATCCGTCGTACGCTTGAGGGGACCTTCGGCCGCGTGCGCGTGCGGGGCGAGATTACGGAATTCAAACGCTATTCCTCCGGCCATCTTTATTTCTCGCTGAAGGATGAGAGCGGGAAGATCTCGGGCGTCGTCTGGCGCGGGTCGGTGTCGCGGCTGGGGCTGGTGCCGGAAAACGGGCTGGAAATCATCGCGACCGGCAAGGTCTCGTCGTATGGCGAGCGCTCGTCCTACCAGTTGATCGTCGAGCGGATGGAGTATGCCGGCGAAGGGGCGCTGCTGGCGCGCATCGAGCGGCTGCGCCTGAAACTGGCCGCCGAGGGGCTGTTCGATGCCGCGCGGAAGCGGGCGCTGCCGTTCCTGCCCGATGTGATCGGCATCGTCACCTCCGCGCAGGGGGCGGTGCTGCATGATATCCGCACCACCGTCGCCCGGCGTTTTCCGCGCCGGCTGCTGGTGTGGCCGGTCGCCGTGCAGGGTGAAGGGGCCGCGGCGCAGATTGCCGCCGCCATCGCCGGGTTCGATGCGATCGACGGGCGCGGGGCGGTGCCGCGCCCCGATGTGCTGATCGTCGCGCGCGGCGGCGGGTCGCTGGAAGACCTGATGGCCTTTAATGACGAGGCCGTGCTGCGGGCGGTGGATGCCTGCCGCATTCCGCTGATTTCGGCGGTGGGGCATGAGACCGACACCACGCTGATCGATTACGTCTCCGACCGGCGCGCGCCCACCCCCACGGCGGCGGCCGAGATGGCGGTGCCGGCGCGGGCCGAACTGGTGGCCGATCTGGCGCATCGTGTCGCGCGCCTGACCAGCGGGTTGACCCGCCTGACGCAGACCACGCGGCTGCGGCTGGACCGGGCGGCGGCGCGGATGCCCGACCTGCCGTCGCTGCTGGCCACGGCGCGGATGCGGGTGGACGACCGGGGCGAGCGGCTGGACCGCGCATTGCCGGGGCTGATCGAGCGGCGGCGCGCCGCCCTGCTGGCGACCGGGCGCATGATGCCCTCGCCGCTGCTGCTGACGGGGCCGGCACGGGCGCGGCTGGACCTCGTGGCCAGTCATCTGCTCTCGGGCCTGCGCCAGGCGCTGCGCGACCGCCGGGCGCGAACCGACCGGATGCGCCTGTCGGCGGCGCCGCTGGCGGGGATGGTGCGCGAACGGCGCGCCCATCTGAACGGGCTGGCGGGGCGGCTGGAGTCGCTGTCGCCCATGGCGGTGCTGGAGCGCGGCTATGTGCTGGTGCGCGATCCGTCAGGCGTGCCGGTGACCCGCGCGGCCGACGTGCGGCCGGATGGCCGGCTGGAACTGACATTCGCCGATGGCGTGGCGGAGGTTCGCGCGCTGCGGCCCGACGGGTCGCAGGGGCGGCTCGATCTTTGACCCTGCGGGCGATAAGACGGATGATGGACCGGACCGGATCGGCTTGCCCGATAGCCGGCCGGAGGACACAGGATAGAGCCATGAACACACGTCTCCGGTCTTCTTTCGCGCGCTCGGTCGGCCGGGTGGCGCTGGGCGCGCTGCCGGTTCTGGTTCTGCTGGCCGGCTGCGCCCAACCCCCCGCGCGGGTGGCGAGCCAGCCAGTGCGGCATCCGCCCTTGCAGTTCGCGCCGGGAACGGTGACGGAAGCCCCGCCGCCCGCCAACGAGGCGCAACTGGTGAACGATCCCTCCGCGCCGCTCGATACGCCGCTCTGCGGTGCCGCGGCGCATGCGACGCAGGCCATGGCGGCGCGGGTGAATCCGGCGCCGCTGGCGTCGGGGAATGCCTGCGTGGCCAATGCGTGCTTTGATCCGCTGACCGGGACTTATATCGGTGCGGACGGGGAGCGGCATATCTGTCGTTGAGTATTTGTTCTTTTTTGAAAAAAAGAACCAAAAAACTTTTGATCTGTTTAGGACTTTTCTGCGCGGGTAGAGAGCGTTCTTAAACGAATAAAAGTCTTTTTGCTTCTTTTTCTTCAGAAAAAGAAGGCTCTTCCTTTACCCACGCGCCAACACAAGCCGGATCGCATAGGGCTTATCCGGAAACACGCCTGTGGTCGGTGCAGGTTATGATTGACAGCCGAAGCCACGGGGCAACATCGTTGCGGGGATGAGCGGCCTCACTCCTCCGGATGGCGCCAGTGACGGCCTGGCGACCGTTCACGTTTTTCCGCTGCGGCGCATGTTGCCGCTGGTCGATGCTGCGCTTTATCTGGGCATTCCCGCGCGACGGCTGCGTATGTTGGGCCTGCTGCATGCGGGGCCACGCCCGGCGGCGCGGAACGGGCGGACCCTGATGTATCGGGTCGAGGACCTGGATCGCTACGTGACGCAATTATACGGTCGGGCCAGGATTTCGGCGGGAGAAGAAGCGCGGCAGCGGCAGGAATGGCGGGCGCGGATCGCGGCGCCGCCCGTGCGGGGCGCACGCGGGCGCCCGGCCCGGCTGATCGACCCCTGCATGCAGGCTTTGACGCTGGATGCGTTGGTATCGTCTGGCGGGCCGCTGGGGCTGAAGCTGCTGTTCGCCTCGGGGCTGGGGCTGATCTTTCTCTCTCATACGCCGGTGATGTGGCGGCTGTATGCGATGTTGTGATGCTTGCCCGCAGATGGGTGTGACGTCGGGAACATTTGCATCACGCACCGACGCCACAACCGTGGATTGCGCTCGAATTACAGCGGAATTGTGGCTTTTGGGGCGTTTGTCAGCAGGCTCCGGCGCAGGGTGGTTCCGGCGGCGGCAGCAGGCCGCCGGTCAGGCCGGGCGGGCGCATGGAGGGCTCGGGCGCGCGGGCGCCGGGTGGTGGCGGGGGCACGATCTGCGGCACGTTCGGCGGCAGGCTCTGCACGTCCATCGGCTGGGCCTGGGGGATGGGCTGGCCGCGATAATAGAGCGGCCCGCGATAGCTCTGCGGCAACTGGGCCGCATTCAGCCGGTCGACCAGCGAGTCGCCTGTTCCATCGGGATAGGCGGAGTGCGATGGCCGGGGGGCCGAGGCCGGTGCGTGGCGCGCGGAGGACAGCGCCGGCGGCAGGCACAGGGCGGCGAGGGTGAGGCAGCCGGCAATCTGCCGATGGAGACGCGGGTTCAAGGCGACGGACCCTTTCAGAGTGGGAGAGAGGGCGAGTATGGCATGTTCCGGGGTTGATCGTCGTGCCTGCATGTACGTGTTTGAACGGCCGAGGACTGGTCAGGCTCCCGGTGATCGGCTAGGCAGGGCAGCATTGCTGTTCTGCTGTTTCCGGCCTTCGCGCCGTCGCGTTTGCTCCCTGCCTTACGGATTGCGATCATGACCGATATTTCCCGGCCCTCGTGCCGCCGGCTTCTGGCTGGATTCTTCGTTGTGACCGGGATGGGCGCCGTCCTGACCCCCGCTTTCGCGGCGGCGCCGGCGGCGCGGACAGCGCATGCGGCAGCGCCCGCGCCCGCGGCGGCTTCAGCCCCTGCCTCCGCTCCCGCAGGTGCCGACCAGCAGCCGCTTCTGCCCGCGCCGCCGGTGCCCGATTTCGCGCCGTTGCCGCCTGGCGCCAAGCCGCCCGCGCCGATCGTGGGCGTGTTCGATACCGATGCGATCATGCGGCAATCGGTTGCGATCCAGGAAGTCGAGAAGGAAATGGCCGCGCGGCGCGATGCCCTGATCCGCGAGGTGCGGACCGAGGAACAGCAGCTTCAGACCCTGCGCCAGCAGATGATGAACGCGCCCAGGGCCGAGGCGGAGGCCCAGCAGCGCGCCTTGCAGCAGCGCGCGGCGGCCGATCAGCGCAAGTTCGGCAATCGCAACCGCATTCTGGAGGAAGATATCCAGATCGCGTTGAATCAGGTTCAGCGTGAAATCGCCCAGGTGGTGCATACCGTGGCGAAGGCGCGCGGGCTGACGCTGGTGGTGCAGTCGGGCCTGACCGTGCTGCATGGGCCGCAGGTCGATATCAGCGACCAGGTGGCGAGCCGGCTGAATGCCATTCTGCCGCATGTCTATCTGCCGGCGGCGAACGAGGACCCGGAAGTGATCGCGAAATCGGGCAAGTTCCCGACCGCGCCGGTACAGATGACCGACCCGCAGCAGCAGCAGGGATAAGAAGGCGTTCTTCTGCAAGAAAAGACCCAAGAAACTCTTGAATCTTTAGAACGTGATGCGGCCCGACAAATGGCCGCCTCACGTCCTGAGCCTCGCCTGCCGCAAGCAGACCGAAAAACGGATAAAAGTCTTTTTGCTTCTTTTTCTTCAGAAAAAGAAGATCACTCCGCTGTCAGATCCGCCAATATGGCCGCGCTGGCGCGCAAGGCGTCGGCCGGTACCAAGCGTACCTGCAAGCCGCGCTGGCCGCCATTGGTATAAAGATAGGGCAGGTCGGCGGCCTGCCGCGCGAAGGCCGTGGGCACGCGCTTCTTCTGCCCGAACGGGCTGATGCCGCCGACGCGGAAGCCGGTGATGCGCTCGGCATCGGCCGGCTTCATCATCCTGGCGCTCTTGCCGCCGAAGGCGGTGGCCAGTTTCTTCATGCTGACTTCGTGGTCCGACGGCACGACGACGCATACCGCGTTGCCGTCGATTTCCGCCATCAGGGTCTTGAAGACGCGGGCCGGGGGTTCGCCGATCGCTTCGGCGGCCTGGACGCCCAGGCGGTCGGCGTCGGGGTCGTAGCTGTAGAGTACGGCGGTGAAGGCGATTCCGGCGCGGGTGAGGGCCAGCGTGGCCGGCGTGCCGGGGGTCTGGGGTTTCTTGGCCATGAAGGTGTCATAACAGGATCGGGCGCGCGCGTCAGGCTCTCGCGTGTGCCGTGATCCGTTGGCCGTGGCGCTGTTCGTCGGGCCGGCACAGGGCGGCGATGGCGGCGGCGGCCTGTTCGGGCCGGGGCAGGGCGGACAGGTCGGCGGCGGGCATGGCCTGCACCCGCAGGCGGGTGGCGACCGGGCCGGGATCGTAGAGATTGACCCGGAGCGCCGAGTCCGGCCCGATTTCGTCGGCCCAGGTCAGCACCACGGCCTCCATGGCCGCTTTCGAGGCGGCCATCATGCCCCAGAAACTGGCGGGGCGGGTGGTGTGTCCGTCGGTCAGGAACAGGGCGCGGCCGGCGGGGGCGCGGTCCAGCAGGGGGGCGGTGGTGCGGATCAGCCGCCAGGCGGCGGTGGCGTTGACCGCGAGCGTGGTGTCCCAGTCGGTGTCGCGCATGTGGGTGACGGGCGTGAGCACGCCCAGCATGGCGGCGCAATGGACCAGCACGTCCAGCCGGCCGAAGCGGGCGGCGATCGAGGGGCCCAGCGCGTCGATCGCGGCGCCGTCGCGCAGGTCCATGGGCAGCAGGGTGGCGGGCCGGCCGGTGCGGCGGGTGATCAGGTCGTCGGTTTCCTCCAGCCCGCCCGGCGTGCGGGCGGTGAGGATGCAGTGCGCCCCGGCCTCGGCCAGGGCCAGGGCGGTGGCGCGGCCGATGCCCCGGCTGGCGCCGGTGATTAGGGCAATGCCGCCGGGAGCGACACTGCCGGGAGGGGCGCTATCCGGCGGCATGCGGCCTCAGCCCCGGCAGGGGATCACGCGGCGTCGGAATGCGGGTCGCCGCCGGCGGCTTCGTAATCGACCAGGGCGATCGGGTAGTCGCCGGTGAAGCAGGCATCGCAATAGCGGCCGGCGGCGGCGTCGCGTCCCTCATGGCCCAGGGCGCGGTACAGGCCGTCGAACGAGATGAAGGCCAGGCTGTCCACGCCGATCAGTTCGGCCATTTCCTTCAGGTCGTGGCGGGCGGCCAGCAGCTTGCTGCGCTCGGGCGTGTCGATGCCGTAGAAGCAGGAATGCGTCGTGGGCGGCGAGGAAATGCGCATATGCACTTCGCGCGCGCCCGCCGCGCGGACCATGTCCACGATCTTGCGCGAGGTGGTGCCGCGCACGATCGAATCGTCGACCAGCACCACGCGCTTGCCGTCCAGCACCGGGCGGTTGGTCGAGTGTTTCAGCTTGACGCCCAGATGGCGGATCTGGTCGGTCGGCTCGATGAAGGTGCGGCCGACATAATGGTTGCGGATGATGCCGAGTTCGAAGGGAATGCCGCTGGCCATCGCATAGCCCATGGCCGAGGGCACGCCGGAATCCGGCACCGGCACGATCACGTCGGCGTCCACCCCGCTTTCGCGGGCCAGTTCGACGCCGATGCGCTTGCGCGCCTCGTAGACCGGCACGCCGTCCAGCACCGAGTCCGGGCGGGCGAAATAGATATATTCGAACACGCAGAAGCGGGCCTTCCGCTCGCCGAAGGGCTTGACCGAGCGCACGCCGTCATTGTCGATGATGACGACTTCGCCCGGCTCGACATCGCGGACGAATTCCGCGCCCACGATGTCCAGCGCGCAGGTCTCGCTGGCCAGCACCCAGGAGGGCGGGGCGGACTCGGTTTCGCCGGGGATGCGCCCCAGGATCAGCGGCCGCACGCCCAGCGGGTCGCGCACGCCGATCAGCGCCTCGCGTGACAGCACGACCAGCGAATAGGCGCCCAGCACCTGCTTCAGCGCGTCGATCAGCCGGTCGATCACCGAGGCGTAGAGCGAAATCGCGATCAGGTGGATGAACACCTCGCTGTCGGTCGTGGACTGGAAGATGCAGCCACGGCGGATCAGGGCGCGCTTCAGCGTCTCGGCGTTCGTCAGGTTGCCGTTATGCGCCACCGCCAGGCCGCCGAACTCGAAATCGGCGAACAGCGGCTGCACGTTGCGGATCAGCGTGGCGCCGGTGGTGGCGTAGCGGTTGTGGCCCACCGCCCGGTGGCCGGGCAGGGTGGCCATGACCCGTGCGTCGCCAAACACGTCGCCGACCAGCCCCAGCCCCTTGTGGGTGTGGAAACGCTCGCCGTCATACGACACGATGCCCGTGGCTTCCTGCCCGCGATGCTGGAGCGCATGCAGGCCGAGCGCCGTCAGCGCCGAGGCGTCGTTGACGTTCCAGACGCCGAAGACGCCGCATTCCTCATGCGGCTTGTCGTCGTCGTGCCACTGCGGCGGCACGTCGTCGCGGTGGCCCGACGGACACGCGGCGGCCGGGCTGCATGAGGTGGCGGCCTGCGGGACGGTGGGGCGGATCGGCATGATCAGTTCTCTCTTTCCTCGGCTTGCGACCGGGCGAAGACCCTGGGCAGGCCCCAGGGAGGCGAAGGGGGGAGGTCCCGTTCAGGGGTCATATCGGGGCGTCATGGCGCGTCTGCATCGGTTGCGCAAGGCGTGACTGCATGGAAATGGGCAGGAGCCCGCTCAGAAAGAAGGCCCCCCGTGCAACGAAAGCGGTTACCCGTGCGTCCTGCACCGGCTGGGGCCAATCCATCGGGGCCACTTCCGTCCCGACCGCGATGTAGAGCGCGGCCAGAAGAACGTAGCCACGCAGGCCGCCGAACAGCAGGCCCAGCATGCCGTTCAGCCCCCCGAAAACCGAATCGCGGACGAGCTGGCCGAGAAGATGGGCCACCAGCGTGAAGACGATCAGCAGCCCGATAAAGGGCAGGACGAAGCTGGCGGCGGTGGCAACCAGCGGATTGTCGATCCAGGGCGCGAGCGCCTGATGCACCGGGTCCATCCAGCGCAGGGCCAGGACCAGCGCGCCGGCCCAGGTCGCCAGACCCAGGATTTCGCGGACCAGGCCGCGCGCCCACCCGAACAGCGCCGAGGCCAGCACGACCAGTGCCGCCGCCAGATCCACCCAGGCCCCGTTCATGGACCGGGATCGGCCACCGGGCCGGATGCTGGCGAAAAAGGGACCCGAGACATGAGGGGCAGGGCTGTCCTTGTGCTGCGGCGGGCCGTCATGGCCCGATGAGGCGCGATCCAGGCGCGCTTATGCCACCCGTTTTCCTTTGAAGCCAAAGGAAAGATCGCACCCCCGCCATCAGGGCAGCTTGGTGGACTGGATCTTCCACGGCCGGCCCAGGGCGCGCCCGGCCGACTGCCCGGCACGGCGGCGCGGCGTGTTGTTCAGCATCATCAGCAATTCGCCGACCTGGGTGCGGCGGTCCAGTTCGGTCCAGACAGCGCCGGCCGAGAGGTTCCGCGCCGCCCAGATCCGCATCAGGCTGGTCAGCACATGGGCGCTCTCGCGGATGAGCTGGCTCCTGTCGCCGGCGATCAGCCCCACCACGCAATGGTCGCCATGGACGCCGAAGGCGCGGGTCATGCGGCGGATGTCGCGCTCCGTGGGCGGGGGCGCCTGGGCGGCATCGTGCGACAGTGCCTGCCACAGGGCCTCGACCGCCTGCCGTGCCTCGGGCGCGGCGGCGGTGTCGTCATCCGGCGGTGGAAGGGGGGAGGGTGCCATCCCGCGATGATGCCGGGGGCGGGATCATGCGGTCAACATCATGCGGGGGCGGCGAGTGGCGGTCTTGCGTCAGATCGAAAAATATTTCGCCTGCGGATTGAGGACGACCAGTGCCGAGGTCGATTGCTCGGGGTGCAACTGGTAGCCGTCGGTCAGCGACACGCCGATGCGTTCGGCATCCAGCAGCTTCAGGATCGGCTCCTGGTCCTCCAGCCGGGGGCAGGCGGGGTAGCCGAAGGAATAGCGCGATCCGCGATAGCCCTGCTGGAGCAGCTTCGCCATGTCGCGGTCGTCCTCGGCGGCGAAGCCCAGTTCGGCGCGGATGCGCTTGTGGGTGTATTCGGCCATCGCCTCGGCCATCTCGACCGAGAGGCCGTGCAGGTAGAGGTAATCCTTGTAGCGGTTGGCTTCGAACCATTCGCGGGCCATGTCCGACGCCTTCTGCCCCACGGTGACGACCTGCAACCCGATCACGTCGCGGGCTTCGTCATCCACGTCGCGCACGAAATCGGCGATGCAGGCACCGTCCTCGCGCGGCTGGCGGGGCAGGGCGAAGCGGGCCACCTCGGTGGTGCCGTCCTCGGCGAACAGGATCAGGTCGTTGCCCTGCCCCGCCGCCTTCCAGTAGCCGTAGGAGGCCTGGGGCCGCAGGATGTCGTGCTCGGCCGCCAGCGCCAGCATGCGGCGCAGCACGGGGCGCAGTTCCTGCTTCGCCCAGCCCATGAAATCGTCCAGCGAGCGGCCCTGTTTGCGGAAGCCCCACTGGAATTGATAGAGCGACCGCTCGTTGAGGAATGGCAGCACGGCATCCGGCGCGGCTTCCAGCACCCTGGACCCCCAGAAGGGCGGGGTAAGGGCCGGTTCGCCCTGCGTCAGGCGGTGGCGGCGGGCGCGGGCGGCGGCGAGATCGACGGGGCCGAAGCCGCGCTGCTCCTGTTGCTCCATGTCGCGGGGCCGCGAACGGGTGGCCTTGCCGGCGCGGCGGGAGCGGACGGCGGCGAGGTAATTGTCGAACTCGCCCTTCGCCACCTGGTCCATCAGCGACAGGCCGTCGAACGCATCGCGGGCATAGGCCACGCGGCCGTCGGTGCCGTAGGCGGCGGCGCAATCTTCCTCGACGTAATTGCGGGTCAGCGCGGCGCCGCCCAGCAGCACGGGCAGGTCCACGCCCTGGCGGGCCATCTCCTCGAGGTTCTCGCGCATGATCACCGTCGATTTGACCAGCAGGCCCGACATGCCCACCGCGTGGGCGTTGTGCTCGCGCGCGGCGGCGATCATGTCGGCGACCGGCACCTTGATGCCCAGGTTGATGACCCGGTAGCCGTTGTTGGTCAGGATGATATCGACCAGATTCTTGCCGATATCGTGCACGTCGCCCTTGACGGTGGCCAGCACGATGATGCCGCGCGCCTGGCCCTCGACGCGCTCCATGTGCGGCTCCAGATGCGCGACGGCGGCCTTCATCGTCTCGGCCGATTGCAGCACGAAGGGGAGCTGCATCTTGCCGGCGCCGAACAGTTCGCCCACCACCTTCATGCCGTCCAGCAGGATGGTGTTGATGATGTCCAGCGGCGGGATGGTCCGCATCGCCTCGTCGAGATCGGCTTCCAGCCCCTTGCGGTCGCCATCGACGATGCGATCCTTCAGCCGGCCTTCGACCGTCTCGGCGCGCACCTTCTTCACCGCGTCGCTGGCCTTGCGGTCGGCGAACAGTTCCAGCAGCTTTTGCAGCGGGTCGTAGCCCTCGGCGCGGCGGTCGAAGATCAGGTCTTCGGCCACTTTCACCTCTTCCGCCGGGATCAGGTGCAGCGGGCGGATCTTGGAGACATGGACGATCGCCGCACTCATGCCCGCGCGCACCGCGTGGTCGAGGAACACCGAGTTCAGCACCGCGCGCGCCGCCGGGTTCAGGCCGAACGAGATGTTCGACAGGCCCAGCACGATCTGGATATCGGGGAAGCGTTCATGGATCTGGCGGATGCCCTCCAGCGTCCACAGCCCCAGCTTGCGGTCGTCCTCGACGCCGGTGCCGATGGTGAAGGTCAGCGGGTCGATCATCAGGTCCGATTGCGGCAGGCCGTGGCGGTCGCAGGCGAATTCCACCAGCCGGGTGGCGATGCGCAGCTTGTCCTCGGCCGTCTTGGCCATGCCGACTTCGTCGATCGTCAGCGCCACCACGGCGGCGCCGAACTTGCGGGCCAGGATCATGCGATCGTGCGCGTGGCCCTCGCCATCCTCGAAATTGATCGAGTTGATGATCGCCTTGCCGCCATAGAGCTTGAGCGCCGCTTCGATGACCGGGGTTTCGGTGGAATCGATCACCAGCGGCGCGTTGACCGAGGCGGTGAAGCGGGTCACCACCTCGTTCATCTCGCGCATCTCGTCGCGGCCGACGAAGGCGGTGCAGATATCCAGCGCGTTGGAGCCTTCGCCCACCTGCTCGCGGCCCACGGCCACGCAGCCGTCCCAGTCGCTTTCTTCCTGAAGGGTGCGCCATTTCTTGGACCCGTTGGCGTTGCACCGCTCGCCGATCGAGAAATAGCTGTTTTCCTGCCGCAGCGGCACCTGCGTGTACAGGCTGGCGACCGAGGGAATCCAGACCGGGCGGCGGACGATCGGGGCGGGGCGGTGGCGGCCGGTGCCCTCGGCCCGGCGGCGCAGCATGGCGTCCAGCGCCGCGATATGCGGGGTGGAGGTGCCGCAGCAGCCGCCGACCAGATTCAGCCCGTCCTCGGTGATGAAGCGTTCCACCCAGCTTGCCATGTCGGCCGGCGAGAGCGGGTAGTGGGTCTGGCCGTTGACCAGTTCGGGCAGGCCGGCATTGGGCTGGATGGAGACCAGGCCCGGCCAGTTGGTGGCCAGCCAGCGCACATGCTCGGCCATTTCCTGCGGGCCGGTGGCGCAGTTCAGCCCCATCAGCGGCACGTCCAGCGCGTGGATGGCGGTGGCCGCCGCCGCGATGTCCGGCCCGACCAGCAGGGTGCCGGTGGTTTCGACCGTCACCTGTACGAAGATCGGCGTGTCGGTGCCGTGTTCGGCGCGGGCGATCTTCGCGCCGTTCACCGCCGCCTTGATCTGGAGCGTATCCTGGCAGGTTTCGATCAGCAGCGCATCGACGCCGCCTTCGATCAGGCCCCGGCACTGTTCGGCGATGCCGGATTCCAGCGTGTCGTAATCGATATTGCCCAGCGAGGGCAGCTTGGTGCCCGGACCGATCGAGCCGATCACATAGCGGTGGCGGCCGTCGGCGAAGCTCTCGGCGGCCTCGCGCGCCAGATGGGCGGCGGTGCGGTTGATCTCGCGCGCCCGGTCGGTCAGGCCGAATTCGCCCAGCGTGATGGGCGAGCCGCCGAAGGAATTGGTCTCGACCATGTCCGCGCCGGCTTCGAAATAGCCGCGATGGATTTCGCGCACCAGTTCGGGTCGGGACAGGTTCAGGATCTCGGTGCAGTTCTCCTGCCCCCAGTAATCGCGCTCGACATCGAGGTCGAGCACCTGCACGCGCGAGCCCATGCCGCCGTCGCAGAGCAGGACCTGGTCACGGAGGGCGTCGAGAAGGTGGGGGCGAGCGGTCATCGTGATCCTGCGATCCGGGCGGAAGGGGAAGCAGGTGTTATGCCCCAGCGCGGCCGCGTGTCCAGCCTGTTATGGCCGGACGGCCCGCCATGCCGCCGCCGCCAGCAGCATGAGGCGGAGCAGCGAGGACATGACCATGGCCACCGCGACGCCCATGGTGCCGAAATGCGGCATGAACGCGCCGAGCCCGGCGAACAGCACGAGCGTGCGTATGAGGCGAACCCGCAACGCCCGTCCGGCATGGCCGATCGCGAGCAGGGCCGGTTCGAAATTGACGCCGATCAGATCCAGCGCGGCGGCGATGCCCAGCACCAGCAGGAGCGGGAAAACCCCCACGGATTCCTTGCCCGCCATGAGGTGCAGCACCGGCTGCCCCAGGGCGAAAAGCATGACGAGGATGATGGCCGTGCTGCCGATTGCCAGCCGAGTGGAGCGCCCCAGCAGCCGCCGGATGCTGGCCCGGTCCTCTGTCGCGTGTGAGCGCGCGAATTCCGGCAGGACGGCGCGGGCGAACATTTCGGACACCCGCACCAGCGCCTGGCTGAGCTGATAGGCCAGGCGATAATGGCCGGCATCGGCGGCTCCGGTGGCGACGCCCACCACCAGCACGAGCATGTTGTTGCAGCCGGTGCCGACGATCGAATTCAGGTTGGTCAGCCAGGCAAAGCGCCAGATGCCGGGGTTTTCGGCGGGGGCGGACCAGATGGTGCGCAGGTTCATCGCGCGCAGGAAACCCGGCATGACCCGCTGCGCGCAGACCCAGTAGATGATGGCCGTGAAAATGTCGGCGACGGCCCAGGCGAGGAGAAAGCCCATGACCGTGGGAGCCCACAATACGGCCGCGACCGCACCGATGAAACGCATGATCGGTGTCGCCGCGTCGGCCATCGCGCCGATGCGGTAGCGGTCGCGCACGCGCAACACGCCGACCGCCGTGGAGCGAATGGACAGCAGGAGCACGAAGCAGAAGGCCAGCGCGGCGTGGGACAGGCCGTCCGACCAGCCGAGCAGCGGTTGCAGGAGCGTGACGCCGCCCCAGGCGATCAGGCATCCAGCCACGGCACCGGCGATGTCGAGCCCCAGGCAGAAGCCGATCAGGCGTGCCAGCGCGTCTTCGTTGCCGGCCAGCAGGTGGCGCGCGCCATAGCGGATGACGATCTGCCAGGTCTGGAAGCTGACGATCGCGGCGACGGACTGCGCGGTGCCGAAAATGAGGGTGAATTCACCGAAGCCCTCGCTTTTGAGCACCCGTACGGCCAGTCCCAAATAAATAAGGCTGAGTACTGCACCGACGCCCTTGCCGGCCAGGAGCCAGGAGACGTTCATCAGTGCGCGTTTGAGCGAACCCTGCTTGTTTTCCACCAATGTCAGAAGCTCTTGTTCTTTATAAATCCATGGCTTATGCGTCGGGATATGATCGAGGTCGCCTTCCTGTACATTGCCGAATCCTATCAATGCTATCACGCCGCGGCGATTGCTCTCGAACTGGCGCAATATGACGGCGTGAAGGTGACGAATTTCCATAACGACCCCGAAACGCCCTATCGCCTCGAACGTGTTCGCCAGGCCATGGGGGGCGCCGAAATCCCCTGTCATCGCCTGCGCCGGTCTATGCCGACGGTCGCAATGCAGTCAATCCGCCGGCTCGGCATGTTCAAGGACATGGTCCTGCGCGACAACGCATTGATGCTTGACCGATATGATGCAATTGTAACGGTGGAGGACACGGTCGCCTCCGCGCGGCGGCTCGGGATCACCCGGCCGAAGCTTATTTATATCCCGCATGGCTGTGGAGATCGGGCGCGCGGTTTTACCGAGGAGGTGCGGTCGTTTGATTATGTTCTGTTGCCGGGACAGAAATCGGCGCGGAGAATGCTCGCGTCCAGTCTGATCAAACCCGACAATCATGCGGTGATCGGTTCGGTCAAGCTGGAGACATGCGCCATATTGCCGCATGGCGATGGTCCTCTTTTCCCGGTGGCCCGGCCTACCGTTCTCTATAATGCCCACAAGGCGCGCGGCCTGTCGTCCTGGCGGCGGTTCGTCAAGCCGATGCTGCGGCAGTTCGCCGATCAGTCGGCGTTCAACCTGATCGTCGCGCCGCATACGAAGATGTTCCGCCGCCGCAGCCAGAAGGTGCGCGATCGGTGGAACGGGCTGGGCAATGCGACGACCCTGGTCGATACCGGGTCCAGCAAATGTGTCGATATGACCTACACGATGGCGGCGGATATCTATGTTGGCGATGTCAGCAGTCAGGTCTATGAATTTCTGAATACGCCAAGACCGTGCGTCTTTCTGAACGCGCATGATATTGCCTGGCGGGACGATCCGAACTTCCAGCACTGGCACCTGGGCGACGTTGTGGAGACGCCGGACGATCTTCTGCCCGCGATCAGGGCCGCCGAGGCGCGGCATGTGCTTTATCGCGCGCGTCAGGAGGACATGGCGGGCCGGTCCCTGGGGGATCGCTCTCCGGGTGCCGCGCGACGCGCCGCGATGGTTATTCGGGACATTCTGCGGACATGAAAATCGGTTTTCTCTTCAATCACGATGCCTTGCACCAGATCCCCCATACGGCGCCGATCATCGCGGAACTGGTGGCGTCGGGTGCCGATGTGTCGGTTTTCACGTCCTGCCTCGCACAGGAAAGCAGGGCGCGGGATTTCATTCCGGCCGGCCTGCCGGTGCGTTTCGTCCGGCTCGCGACCTCCCGCGCGGCGGAGATCATGAATGTTGTGACGCTGGGGGTGATTCCGTTCCGGCGTCTGGCGATCCTGCGGAAAAATTCTCCTTTTTTCCGAGACCTTGACGCGCTGGTGGTGCCGGAAACGACCTCCACGCGACTGAAGCGCCAGCCGGGACTGGGCGATCTGAAGCTGATCTACCTGCCGCATGGGGCGGGAGACCGGTCGGTGGGGTTCCATGAAGTGACCCGCCTGTTCGATTTCGTCCTGCTGTCGGGCAACAAGGTGCGCGACAGGATGTTGCGCAGCGCGTTGATCTCACCGGAGAACCATGCGGTCGTCGGTTATCCGAAGTTCGATACCGTGGATTTCGCGCATGCACCGCGCATCTTCGATAACGATCGGCCGACCGTCTTGTACAATCCCCATTTCGATCCGCTCCTGTCGTCGTGGGGGGCGATGGGCGAGAAGGTGCTCGATTACTTTGCCGGGCAGGACAGCTTCAATCTGATTTTCGCGCCGCATGTCATGCTGTTCAAACGGCGGCTGCATGCGTCGCTCGAACATCGGCGCATGCGGCTGCGCAAGGCGATTCCGCGTCACGTCCTGGACGCGCCGCATATCCATGTCGACATCGGGAGCACCCTTTCGACGGACATGACCTATACGCGCGCCGCCGATATCTATCTCGGGGATGTCAGCAGCCAGGTTTATGAGTGGATCTACAAGCCCCGGCCTTGTATTTTCATCAATTCGCACGATGCGGCATGGAAGGCCAATCCGGATTACGCGCATTGGTCGCTGGGCGAGGTGATCGACGGCGTGTCCGGCCTGCCGGGTGCGCTGGCGCGTGCCGTGGCCGGTAACGGCGGGTTCGCCGGCCTTCAATCCACAGCGTTCAGGGAGACGTTCTGCATGTCCGGCGTCCCGTCTTCGCGCCGGGCGGCGGATGCGATCAGGCAGTTTCTGGGGGCGCCCCCGGTCGCCTGCCCCTCGGACGCGCCGCTGCTTCAGAAAGCTCTGTAACCGCCTTCCCCGGCTGGCGGGGCGGGCCGCGAAGACCGTGTCGCCTTGCGGACGGAGGTGGGCTTTTCTACCGTCCGGGTTGCGCTGGCCGGACGATAGCGGCCTGTCATCCCCTTGAAGGAGCCATCGCGGTGCGTCGTCAGTCATCCTGGGCCTCTCATCTGGCAGACGGCATGGCGTCCCCGGCCGAGCGCCTGGCCGAGGCGCTGGGCGGCGACATCCTGTCCGGCGTGCTGCGAGAGGACGAGCGGCTGCCCGCCCATCGGCCCCTGGCTTGGCAACTCGGGATCGGCGTGGGGTCGGTGACGCGGGCCTATGCCATCCTGGAGCGGCGGGGGCTGGTGCGCAGCGTGCATGGGCGCGGCACCTTCGTTGCCGTGCGGCACGATGCGGCGAGGCCCATGCTGGACCTGGCGACGAACATGCCGCCGCCCATGTTCAGCGACCGCGCCCTGGCCCGCACGCTCAACCGGCTGGCGAAGCATGTCGATCCGGGCCTGTTCAACATCTATCCCCCCGTGGCCGGGCATCTGGAGCATCGGCGGATCATGGCCCACTGGCTGGCGGGAATGGGGGTCGCGGTGACACCGGACCGGCTGCTGCTGACCGGCGGCGCGCAGCAGGCGCTGAACGTGGCGGTCCATGTCGCCCGGCAGCATGTATCCTATGCCGTGGCCGAGGCGCAGACCTACCCCGGCATGCTGGGTGCGATGCGTCAGGCCGGGCTGGCGATCCGCCCCGCCGCCATGGATGGGCACGGCATGCGGCCCGCCGCGCTGGAAGCCATTCTGGCGGGCAGGCGCGGCGAACGCGCGATCGTCTATCTGACGCCGGAGATGCACAACCCGACCACGGCGACGATGGATCTGCGCCGACGCCGCGACATCGTGGCGCTGTGCCGAAAGTTCGATGCGCTGATCGTCGAGGATGCCGTGTATGTCCATCGGGACGATCCCGCGCGGCCCGCGCTGATGACGCTGGCGCCGGAACGCACGTTCCATGTCAGCAGCCTGTCGAAGATCCTCAGCCCCGGCCTGCGTATCGGCGCGCTGATCCCGCCTGAGCGGTATGCGGAGGCATGTCTGCCGGCGCTGCTGGCATCTTCCCTCATGATCGCCCCGCTCTCCTACGCGATGATGGCGCAATGGATGCAGGACGGAACGGCGGAGAGCGTGCGCGCCGCCCTGCATGCCGAAGCCGTGCGCCGTCAGGATCTCGTGCTGTCCGTGCTGGGCACTTGGGTCGTAAAGCCCGCCAGCCATGCCTTCCACGCCTGGTTGCCCCTGCCGGCCGGGCAGGCGGCGCGCGTGGTGGCGCAGGCACAGGCCCTGGGCGTGGCGCTGCCGCCGTCCGACGCCTTTCTCGGGGGCGAGGGCGTGAAGGGCACCGGGGTGCGCCTGGCGTTCGGCAACGTGACGTTCCGCGCCCTGCCGGAAGCTCTGGCGCGGGTCAGGCAGGTCTGCGCCGATAAAGCGGGAAAAGTGTCTCGTGACACTATGGCGATATCATGAAAGTGTGTTGCCCTGTAGGGTCCTGCCACGTTCATCCGTGACGGAGGCAGGTCATGCACGAGGAACAGCGGGGCGTCGTGACGGTGGTTGCGGCGTTTCACATCAATCCCGGCCATCTGGACGCGGCGCTGCCGGTGATCGCCGCCTGCGTGAAGGCGTCGCGGCAGGAGGCGACGAACCTGGCCTATACCTGCCGGCAGGATCTCGACGATCCGTCGCATTTCGTCTTCATCGAGCAGTGGCGGAGCGTGGCGGCAATCCATGAACATGAGAAACTACCGCATTTCCTGGCGGTGAAGGCGCTGTTCGAGAACGGGCTGGCCGGGTCTCTGCACGTGACCCTGCTGGGCGATGTCGACAGCCTGTCCTGATGACGGGGGGCAGGCACCTCATGGCATCGCACGTCTATATCCTGGGCACGGCGGACACGAAGTCTGACGAATTGCTGTTCCTGCGCGGCGTTCTGGCCGATCGGGGCATCAGCGGCCGGATCGTGGATGTCAGCACCGGCGGCATGTCGCCGGACTGCGTCGATATCGCCGCGCGGGTGGTGGCCGATTGCCATCCCGAGGGCGCGGCGGCGGTGTTCTGCGGCGAGCGCGGCCGGGCCATCGCGGCCATGTCCGAGGCCCTGCGGCGTTTTCTGCCGGCCCGTGACGATCTGGCCGGGGTGGTGGCGATCGGCGGGTCCGGTGGGGCCGCCGTCGTGGCGCCCGCCATGCAGGCGCTGCCCATCGGGTTGCCGAAGATCCTGGTTTCGACCGTCGCCTCGGGCAACGTGGCGCCCTATGTCGGCGATGTCGATCTTTCCATGGTCTATTCGGTGGTCGATCTCATGGGGCTCAACCGCATTTCGCGGAGCATCCTGACCAATGCCGCCAACGCCATGGCGGGCATGACGCGGCATCGTCCATCGCCGGATGCCGACCGGCATCCCGCTGTCGGCATCACCATGTTCGGCGTGACGACGCCCTGCGTCACCGAAGCCGTGCGGGTTCTGGGGGAGTCGTTCGAAAGCCTCGTCTTCCACGCGACCGGCACGGGCGGCCGGTCGATGGAGCGGCTGGTCGATCAGGGCGTGATCCGGGGGGTGCTGGATATCACCACCACCGAGTTCTGCGATTTCGTGGCGGGCGGGATCTTCGCCTGCCGGGCGGAACGGCTGGAGGCGATCGCGCGGACGGGCGTGCCGTATGTGGGAAGCTGCGGTGGGCTCGACATGGTCAATTTCGGAACCATGGAGAGCGTGCCGGACCATTATCGCGATCGGGTCTTCGTGCGGCATAATCCCTTCATCACGCTGATGCGCACGACGGCGGACGAATGCCGCGAGATGGGGCGGCTGATCGGCGAGCGGCTGAACCGATGCGACGGGCCGGTGCGGTTCTATTATCCCGAAAACGGGTTTTCGGAACTCGACCGGCCGGGACAGCCCTTTTACGATCCGGAGGCGGATGCGGCGTTTCGGGACGCGCTGCTGGCGACGCTCCGGCAGACGGCGCGGCGGCGCGTCGTCAGCATGCCCTGCGCCCTGAACGACCCCGCCTTCGCCCGCGCGATGGCGACGGACTTCAAAACCCTTTTCAAGGAGACACAGCCCCATGCCCAGAATTGAACGTGACGCCATCCTCGGCCGCCTGCGCGGGCTGATCGCGGAGCGCAAGCCCATCGTCGGCGGGGGCGCGGGCACGGGCCTCTCGGCGAAATGCGAGGCCGCAGGCGGGATCGATTTGATCGTGATCTATAATTCCGGCCGCTATCGCATGGCCGGACGCGGATCGCTGGCCGGTATCCTGGCCTATGGCAATGCCAACCAGATCGTCATGGACATGGCGCGCGAGGTGCTGCCCGTGGTGCCGGACACGCCGGTGCTGGCGGGGGTGAACGGCACCGACCCGTTCGTGGATTTCGACGTGTTTCTCGACGATTTGCGCCGTGTCGGCTTCTCCGGCATCCAGAATTTCCCGACAGTGGGCTTGATCGACGGCAATTTCCGCAAGAACCTCGAAGAAACGGGCATGAGCTACAGCCTGGAGGTCGATGTGGTGGCGCGCGCGCGCCGCAAGGACATGCTGACGACGCCTTATGTCTTCGACGTGGCGCAGGCGAAGGACATGGCCCGCGCGGGTGCCGATATCCTCGTCGCGCATATGGGGCTGACGACCGGCGGCAGCATCGGCGCCGAGACGGCTTTCACGCTGGAGGATTCGATCGCGCTGATCAACCAGATCTCCGATGCCGCGAAGAGCGTGCGCGACGATGTCATTCTCCTGTGCCATGGCGGGCCGATCGCGATGCCGGCCGATGCGCAGACGGTGCTGGATGCCTGCCCGGACTGCCACGGCTTCTATGGCGCATCGAGCATGGAGCGCCTGCCCACCGAAACCGCGCTGGTCGCGCAGACGCGCAACTTCAAGGCCATGACGCGGTGAGCCTCGTGTTTTCCGAACCTGCCGCCGCCGAGAGCGGGCCTGTACGAAAGGATGATCCCGCGATGGATCTTGATGTTGCCGCCTCCATCCGCAAACGTCGTGCGACCAAGGTGTTCGATGCCGCCCACCGCATGCCGGATGCCGACCTGGACACCATCCTCGGCCTCGCGCGGCGCATGCCCACCGCGTTCAATATCCAGAACTGGCGCTTTCTGGTCGTGACCGATCCGGACCTCCGCCGGCAGATCCGCGCGGTGGCGTGGGACCAGCCGCAGGTGACGGATGCCTCCGCCCTGCTGGTGCTGTGCGCCGATATCAGGGCGTGGGAGAAGGCGCCGGAACGCTATTGGGCAAATGCCGACCAGTCGGTGCGCGATTTCATGGTCGGGGCGATCGACCAGTATTATCGCGGGCGCGAGCAGGTGCAGCGGGATGAAGGCATGCGCTCCTGCGGCATGGCCGCCGGCGCGATCATGCTGCTGGCGGAAAGCATGGGCTATGCGACCTGCCCGATGGACGGCTTCGATTTCGCGGCGGTGGGGGAACTGATCCGGCTGCCGTCCGACCATGAGATCGTGATGTTCGTCGCCATCGGCAAGGCGGCGGCCGCGCCGTATCCGCCGGGTGGAATCATGCCCGAGAAGGAGATCATTTTCGCGAACCGCTTTTCCTGATCGCAGGATATCTGCCGCCTCCGCCTGCTTTCGTCTATCAAGGCGGAGAGCGGGGGCGAAGGACCATCATGCAAGGCGACGACGGGCGGATCGCATTGGACCTGATGGACGAGACCGCCTTCGCCCGCCTGTCGGGCGACGGCAAGACGCTGGTGCTGCGCATGGCGGGTACCGATGGCGGTGACGGGCAATGGCTGGATCAGCTTGTGCTGCCGGCGCCCGCGCCCTTCGCCCATGGTGGGGGTTGCGTCTGCTGCGCTCCGGACGGTGCGATTGCCGCCATGCTGGCCGATCTGTTCCGTACCCGCGTCACGGGCCAGCGCCCGTGGTTCGCGCGGGTCATCGTGGTGGTGCCCGCCGCGTTGCGCGAAGGCACGCGGCAGGCGCTGGAGGCCAACCGCGTGGTGGCGGCACGTTATCGCCCCGTCTGGTGTTCGATGGCGGGTGCGCCCGCGCCCTGAAGGCCGCTTGTATTAACCGTCCATTCGTCTTCGCGCTTTAGGGTCGCCTGACCGGCACCAGCGAAGGACGATCCGTGGCGCAGCCAGATCAGGAGGCAGATCAAGGGACAGGGGCGCGGCCGACGCCGACGATGATCCGCCTGTATGCGGCGGTCGCGGCGGCGCGCTTCCATGGCCTGTCGGTGGATGTACGCGATT
>NZ_JBDNXE010000047.1:0-31474 GCF_047721585.1 Gluconacetobacter sp. | reverse complement strand
GGCGGCAGGGACATCCGGGTCAGGCATCCTGTTGGGAAAGGGGACCCTGCCGGCCCGTGAGGGCTTTGGCCAGGGAACGGAACTGGCGTCGGCACCATAGGCCGAAGCGGTCGAGATACAGATAGACGACAGGAGTGGTGTAGAGCGTGAGCGCCTGGCTGACGACCAGTCCGCCGACGATGGAGATGCCCAGCGGGCGGCGCAGTTCCGAACCATAGCCGTGACCCAGGATCAGCGGCAGGGCCCCGAAGGCCGCCGCCAGCGTTGTCATCATGATCGGCCGGAAGCGCAGCAGGCACGCGCTGTGGATGGCCTGTGCCGCCGGCTGGCCTTCGCGTTCGGCCGCGATTGCGAAATCGACCAGCATGATGGCATTTTTCTTCACGATGCCGATCAGCAGGATCACCCCGATCATCGCGATCAGCGAGAAATCCTCGCCGGCGAGATCCAGAGCCAACAGCGCGCCGACGCCGGCCGAGGGCAGGGTGGAGAGGATGGTCAGCGGGTGGACATAGCTTTCGTACAGCATGCCCAGCACCATATAGACCGCCGCCAGCGCGGCCAGGATCAGCAGTGGTTCGTTATTGACCGATTTCTGAAGCTGGCCGGCATTGCCCGCAAAGCTGCCATGAATGGTCGTGGGCACATGCAGGCGCACTATTTCGGCGCTCACGATCTGTGTCCCGCGCTCCAGCGGCACGCCGGTCGCGAGATTGAAGGACACCGTGGCGGCGACCGACTGGCCCTGGTGGTTGACCGAGAGCGGCGTGAGCTGCGGGGCGACGGTGGAGACGATGCCGAGCGGCACCATGGTTTCGGAATTGGTCGAAACCGCCGAACCGTTGGAAGCCGAGCTGCCGCCTGCCAGGCTGTTGGCGATCTGGTTGCGGAAGGACTGGCTGCTGAGGCTGCCGGCCTGACTGGTGGTGCTGGTTGCGGCCGAGACCCGGATGGTGTTCGCGCGGGTACCGCCACCGGCCGAGCCGCCGGCGGTGCTGACCCAGACCTGCTGGAGGCTGGCGGTGTCTTTCCAGAATCGGGGTTCGACCTCCATCACCACGCGATACTGGTTGAGCGCGTTATGGATGACCGAGGCCGCGCGCTGGCCATAGGCATCGAACAGCGTGTTGGCCACCAGCTGCGGCGTGATCATGGTACGGGCCGAGGTTTCGCGGTCCAGCGCCACGTTGAGGGCTGAACCGCCCTGCTGCACGTCCGACGAGACGTCGGTCAACTGCGGGTATTTCTGGAGGGCGGCCACCAGCTTGGGGGTCCACTCATACAGGTCGGTCGGTGAGTCGGATTGCAGCGTGTACTGATAGGCGGCGTTGGATTGCCGGGCGCCCATGCGCAGCGTGCCAGGGGCCATGGCGTAGAAATGCGCGCCCACCATGTTCCGCAGTCGCTCGCCGATGCGCATGATGGTGGTGCTGGGCGGGCCGTCGCGCTGGGACTTGTCCTTCAGCACCACGAACATGTTGGCCTGGTTGGACGAGCCGCGACCGCCGGTGAAGCCGGTGATGCTGACGACGTCGCGGTCGGACAGAACGGCCTTCTGGACCTCGTCGATCTTGCCGACCATGGCTTGGAACGAGATCGACTGGTCGCCCTGAAGATGGCCCATCAGCATGCCGGTATCGCTGTCGGGGAAGAAGCCCTTGGGCATGTGGATGAACAGCGCCACCATGAGGACGACGGTGCAGGGCAGCGACAGCAGCACGAGGCGCGGATGGGCCAGCGCCGCGTCCAGCGTCTGCGCGTACCCCCGCTGCATGGCGTGCAGCATGCGCTCCAGCATTGCCGAGATGCGAGCCCACGGGCCGGTTTGGGGTGGTGCGATGTGGGCGGGCAGGAACAGCGCCGCCATCATCGGGGTGAGGGTCAGCGACAGGACCATCGAGATGAGGATCGTCACCGACATCGTCATCGCGAATTCGTGGAACAGGCGGCCCGCGACGCCGCCCAGCAGCAGGATGGGAAGGAAGACGGCGATCAGTGACATGGTGATCGAGAAGACGGTGAAGGCGACTTCCTGCGCACCGAGCAGCGTGGCCTCGAGCCGGCCTTTGCCGTCTTCGAGATAGCGACTGATATTTTCGATCACCACGATGGCGTCGTCGACCACGAAGCCGGTGGAGACGGTGAGCGCCATCAGCGACAGGTTGTCCAGCGAATAGCCCAGGAGTTGCATGGCTCCGAACGTGGCGATGATCGAGGTAGGGACCACGACCGCCGGGATCAGCGTGGTTCGGCCCGAGCGCAGGAAGACCAGCACCACCAGCACCACCAGCACCACCGATATGACCAGCGTATATTGGGTGTCGGCCAGTGCGGCGCGGATGGTCACCGATCGGTCGAGGACGCTGTGCAGTTCGACCGTTGGTGGCAGGGCCGCGCGCAGGGCTGGGATTTCGGCCTTGATCTGGTCGATGGTGCGAATCACGTTGGCGCCCGACTGGGCGAAGATGATGGCCAGTACCGCCGGCTGGCGGTTGTAGTAGCCGGCATTGCGCAGGTCTTCGACGCCGTCATTGACCTGGGCGACATCCGCCAGACGTACCGGCCGGCCGGATCGGTAGGCGATGATCAGATCGCGATAGGCCTGGGCGTTTCGGGCCTGATCGTTGGTGTCCAGCGTGTAGCGGGTGCCCTGATGGTCGATGAAGCCCTTGGGGGTATTGGCGTTGGCCGAGGCCAGCGCGGCGCGGACGTCCTCGAACCCGATCCCGAATTTGTAGAGGGGCAGCGGGTTCATCTCGACGCGCACTGCCGGGAGCGAACTGCCGCCGACCTCGACCTCGCCCACGCCGCGGATCTGCGAGAGATGCTGCTGCAGGACGTGGGAGGTGAGGTCGTAGAGCTGGGACATCGTGCGCGTCTTCGATGTCAGGGCCAGGATCATGATCGGCGCGCCGTTGGGGTTCGCCTTGAAGTAGCTGGGGTTCTGGCGCAGCGACGACGGTAGGTCGGCCCGGGCGGCCTGAAGGGCGGCCTCCACATCGCGGGCGGCCCCGTTGATGTCGCGGTTGAGCGCGAATTGCAGGGTGATCCGGGCCTGGTTTTGCGTCGACTGGGACGTCATTTCCGTCAGGTCGGCGATGGCGCCGAGGCGCCGCTCCAGCGGGGCGGCGACGGAGCTCGCGATTTCCTCCGGCGACCCACCGGCCTGGCGCGCCTGGACCTGGATCACCGGGAAATCGACATTCGGCAGGTCGGCGACCGGAAGTGCTCGATAGCCGATGATGCCCGCGATCAGCAGCGCGATCGTCAGCAATGTCGTGGCGACGGGCCGGAGGACGAAGAGCCGGACCGGATTCATGTTGCGGTCTGGTGCGGCGGAACGTCACGGGCCGGCGCGGTTGTCGCCCCGAAGCGGCGCCGCAGGTTCAGGCTGATCCGGTCCATCAGGAGATAGATGACCGGGGTGGTGAACAGGGTCAGCAACTGGCTGAGCAGCAGGCCGCCGACGATGGCGATGCCCAGCGGGCGGCGCAGTTCCGAGCCGGTGCCGGTGCCGATGACCATCGGCATCGCACCGAGCATGGCGGCCAGCGTCGTCATCAGGATCGGCCGGAAACGCAGCAGGGCGGCGTGATGGATGGCCTGGACGGGCGGCATGCCTTCGATCCGCTCTGCTTCCAGCGCGAAATCGATCATCATGATGGCGTTCTTCTTCACGATGCCGATCAGCAGGACCAGGCCGATGATGCCCATGACGCCGAGGCCGGCACCGCTGAGTTGCAGGGCCAGCAGGGCGCCGACACCCGCCGACGGCAGGGTGGAGAGGATGGTGATGGGGTGGATGAAGCTCTCATACAGAATGCCAAGCACGATATAGACCGCGACCAGGGCGGCCAGCACCAGCCACATCTCGTTGCCCAGACTGTTGCGGAACGCGGCCGCCGTACCCTGGAACGAGGTCTGGAAGCTGGCGGGCAGGTGCAGCGTGCTTTCCACCCGCTCGATCGCATCCGTCGCCTCACCCAGCGAATAGCCGGGCGCGACGTTGAACGAGATCGTGGTCGCCGGGAACTGGCCGACATGAGTGATCAGCAGCGGCGCGGTGCTGCGGGTGACGGTGGTGACCGTACGCATCGGCACCAGGCCCGAAGTCGGCGCGCGGGTCGGGCCGGAGGTGCTGCTGCCCGAATTGCCGCTGATGCCGGGCAGGTACAGCTTGTCGAGTGACGCGAGGTCTTTCTGGAAGACCGGATCGGCCTCCAGGATCACGCGGTACTGGTTGGACTGCGTGTAGATGGTCGAGATCTGGCGCTGGCCGAAGGAATCATACAGCACGTTGTCGATCGTCTGCGGGGTGATCGAGTACCGTGCGCCGGTGGTGCGGTCGAGGGTGACATGGGCGACGAGTCCCTCGGCCTGGAGGTCCGACGTGACGTCGGCCAGGGCCGGTTCCTGGCGCAGGGCGGCAATGACCTTGGGCACCCAGGTGCGGAACTGGTCGTAATCGGGATTTTCCAGCAGGAACTGGTACTGGGTCGCGGACACAGTCGTGTCCAGCGACAGGTCCTGCACCGGCTGGAGATACAGGCTGGCACCGGGGATGTCGGCCGTCTCCTGCTGGATGCGGGTTGCGATCTGGGAGGCGGTCTCCGACCGGTCGTCATGCGGGCGCAGGTTGATCAGGAACCGCCCCTGGTTCAGTGTCACGTTCTGCCCGTCGACGCCTATGAAGGATGACAGGCTGACGACATCCTTGTCCTGCAGGATGCGCCGGCCGAGTTCCTGCTGGTGGGCCGCCATCGCATCGAAGGACGTGGATTGCGCCATGACCGAGATGCCTTGGATTACCCCGGTATCCTGCACCGGGAAGAATCCTTTGGGGATCGACCAGGCCAGCAGGCCGGTCAGGCCCATCGTGGCAACGAAGATGGCCAGGGTCAGCTTCTGGTGGCGCAGCACGACCGTCAGCGCGCGGCCGTAGGCGGCGATCACCGCTTCGGTCCAGCGCTCGACGGCGGCCGACCAGCCCCGCGCGTCCGGTCCGTGCGGGCGCTCACTGAGCAGCCGGGCGCACATCATCGGCACCAGCGTCAGCGAGACCACGGCGGAGAGGACGATCGTGACCGACAGCGTGATGGCGAATTCGTGGAACAGGCGGCCCACCACGTCGCCCATGAACAGCAGCGGGATCAGCACCGCGATCAGCGAGACGGTCAGGGAGATGATGGTGAAGCCGATTTCGCCGGCGCCCTTGAGCGAAGCCGTCATCCGGTCGTCGCCCATTTCGATGTAGCGGGCGATGTTCTCGATCATCACGATGGCGTCGTCGACCACGAAGCCGGTCGCGATGGTCAGCGACATCAGCGACAGGTTGTCGAGCGAGAACCCCATCAGATACATGATCGCCAGCGTGCCGATCAGCGACAGCGGAACTGACAGGCTGGGGATGATCGTGGCCGGCACGTTACGCAGGAAGACGAAGATCACGGCCACCACCAGCGCCATCGCCAGCACCAGTTCGAACTCGACGTCGGCAACCGAGGCGCGGATGGTGGTCGTGCGGTCGGTCAGCGGCGTGATGGTGATGCCCGGCGGCAGCGCCTGCCGCAATTGCGGCAGGGCGTATTTGATATTGTCGACCACCGAGATGACGTTGGCACCCGGCTGGCGCTGCACGTTCAGGATCAGGGCAGGCGTGGTGTTCGACCAGGCGGCGAGCTGGGTGTTTTCGGCCCCCTGGACGACGGTGGCGACGTCGCGGATGCGGATCGGGCCGCCGTTCTGGTAGGCGATGACCTGATTGAGCAACTGGTCGACGCTGGCGATCTGCCCGTCGACCCGCAGGGTGGAAGCCCGCTGCGCGCCGTCGAACGTGCCGGTGGGCGAATTGACGTTGACGTTGCCGATCGTGGTGCGCAGCGTGTCCATGTCCACGCCGAACGATGTCAGCTTGGGCACGTTGACGCGCACGCGGATCGCCTTGCGGTTGCCGCCCGACAGCGTGACCAGGCCAACGCCCGAGATCTGGCTGATCTTCTGGGCGAGACGGGTATAGACATAATCCTCGACCTCGGTCAGCGGCATCGTCTTCGAGGTGATGCCCAGCGTCAGCACCGGGGTGTCGGCCGGGTTGACCTTGGCATAGATCGGCGGCGCCGGCAGATCGGTGGGCAGCAGCATCTGCGCCTGGTTGATCGCTGCCTGGACTTCCTGCTCCGCCACGTCCATCGACATGGTCAGGCCGAACCGCAGCGTGACGATCGAGGCACCGCCGGAGGATTGCGATGTCATCTGGTCCAGGCCCGGCATCTGGCCGAACTGGGTTTCCAGCGGCGCGGTCACCGACGTCGCCATGACGTCTGGCCCGGCGCCGGGATAGAAGGTCTGGACCGTGATGGTCGGGTATTCGACCTGCGGCAGCGCCGAGACCGGCAGGAAATGATAACCCAGCAGACCCGCCAGCATGATGGCGAGCATCAGCAGCGTCGTGGCGACCGGGCGTTCGATAAACAGGCGGGACGGATTCACGCACGGCTCTCCGGCTGAAGGCGACGGACCTGGTGTCGGGCCGGGATCATTGATGGGGTTGTCCGCCGGATGTGCCGCCGGAGGTGCTGTCAGTGGTGCCGCCGGTCGTGCTGCCGGTCATGTCGCCCTGTCCGCTCGCATTGTGGCGGCGGTGGCGATGCCCCTGTCCTGCCGCCGGGGTGACAGCATCGCCGGGGGCGGCGGTGCTGTCGGTTGCGCTCGGGATTGTAACCTTGGCGCCGGCACGCAGATGGTCGGTGCCGTCGGTCACGACCGATTCTCCCTCCTTGAGCCCGCTGGTCACCACCACGCTGTCCCCATGCGACGTGCCGGTCGCGATGTCGCGGACCTCGACGGTGTTGTCCGACTTGACGACATAGACGAACGATCCGCTCGGCCCGGTCTGCACCGCGTTGGCGGGGAGCAGCAGCACGTCATGCTCGGTATTGACCAGCAGGTGCGCATTGACGAACTGGTTCGGGAAAAGGGTTTCGTCCTGATTGGGGAAGATCGAACGCAGCTTGACCGTGCCTGTCGCGGTGTCGATCTGGCTGTCCAGCACGCTGACGGCACCATCGGCCAGCTTGCGCGTGTTGGTGCTGTCCCACGCTTCGACCGGCAGGGAGACGCCGCTGCGCAGCCGCTCGGCCACCCGGCCCAGTTCGGTCTCGGGTAGGGTGAAGATCACGGAGATCGGCTGCATCTGGGTCAGGATGACCAGGCCGTTGGTCTGGCCGGCGGTGATGTAGTTGCCCATGTCCACCTGGCGGATGCCGACACGGCCGTCCACCGGGGCAATGACGTGGCAATAAATGATCTGGAGCTTTTCGTTGTCGACCTGAGCCTGATCGACCTTCACCGTGCCTTCAAGCTGCGCGACCTTGTATTGCTGGTCGACGGCCGTCTGGGCCGCGATGCTGTTCTGGCGGATCAGGCGCTGATAGCGGGCATTATCCACCCGAGCCTGCTCCAACTGGGCGATGTCGGAGGCGAGTTGCCCTTGGTACTGGGCCAGCAGCACTTCGTAAGGCCGTGTGTCGATCAGCGCCAGGAGGTCGCCTTTTTTGACGTGCTGGCCCTCGGTGAACAGCACCTGCATCAAGTAGCCGTCGACGCGCGACTGAACTGTGACGTTGGTGATCGGGATCACCGTGCCCAGTTCGGTCAGTTCCACCGGCATATCGCCTTTGTGCACGACGGCAACCGCCACCGGTTGGACATCCGCCGCCATCTGGTGAGCATGCCGTCCGCCACCGCTCTGGCCGTGCGGCCTCAGAAAGGCCGCCGCAATCACGGCGGCACCCACCAGCGCCGTGCCCCACAGCAGTAAACGGCGGCGCGATTTCTTCCCGGCGCTGCCCTGCCGGCCGCGCCCCGTCGATTGCTGCGCAGGCGCGTCGGATGGGTCCAGAGTCGGTTTGTCCATGGTCCTCAGGTCTTCCTCAATCCAATGACGTCGGGCACGCCGAAGGCGTGCGATTTGTTGGGGCAGTGTTAGCAGCTACGCGAAAAAAGATGCCTAAATCCTTGCTTAGGAAACTGTCTAGAAATGTAACAATTTTTGTCGTTCGCCAACTGGCTGTCATGCGTTTTCACCGAATGCCATCAACTATTCCATTAGTGGCGGGATCTGGGCGCCCGCGATAGCGTGCCATCCGGTCCGGATGATCCGGTCCGCCCGGGGGCGGCATGCGCAACCGGGGCGTATTCGATCCGTTTCCATAGAACCGGCCCGTGCGGGTTGGTCCGTTTGGAGGAGAAAAAAGGCATGACGGAATCCGGTAACGACACATTCGTCGAGAAGGTGAAGGGCACGATCGAGGAAGGGACCGGTCGCCTGAAGGATGCGGCTGGTGGCCTGACGGGTGATCTGGGCATGCAGGCGGAGGGTAAAGTCGATCAATTGAGCGGCATGGCCCGCCGCGAGTTCGCCGAGCTTTATGAAGAGGGCGAGGGTAAGGTGGAGAAGGCGGTGCTGTTCGTGCAGGACCGGCCCCTCCTGTCGGTGGCGGTTGCGGCCGTGGTCGGGCTTCTGGCCGGCCTGATTCTGCTCCCGCGGCGGACATCGAAGGGCTGAAATTTCCGTGGCCCGAGTCCCTGGCGGAAGAAGTTTTTTCCGTTTGAAAGGACTCGGCATGGAATCAGTATCTTGCGCAACATGACGTAAAGATGGTTTCCATCCCTTCAGGACGTGATTCGGTGTGCGAATCGGGCGACAGGCGCCCGGCTCGGCCCGGTTCGGGATGGGGTGAATGCCGGATTACACGCGCGAAGCGCAGCATGGCGGCCGGGTTGCCGGGGTGGATGAGGTGGGTCGTGGCCCGCTGGCGGGTCCGGTTGTCGCGGCCGCGGTGATCTTTGATGGCGGCGTACCGGCCCAACTGGCCATCCTGCTGGATGATTCAAAGAAGCTGTCTGCCGTGGCGCGGCGTCGTGCCTATGTTGCGCTGCGTGGCGCCCGTGGGGTGCATATTGCGGTTGCCGCGGCTTCGGTCGCTGAAATCGCGCGCCTGAATATCCTGCATGCCGCCTTTCTGGCGATGCGGCGCGCTGTCGCACGCCTGTCCGTGCGGCCGGAACTGGTGCTGGTGGACGGAAATGCCGCCCCCGATTTCGGGTGCCCGACGGAATGCGTGGTGGGTGGCGATGGTGAAAGCCTGTCCATCGCGGCGGCGTCGATCGTGGCCAAGGTTGTGCGTGACCGGCTGATGGAGCGGCTCGCCGTCCGCTGGCCTGCCTACGGATGGGAGCGCAACGCCGGTTACGGCACTGCCCAGCATCGGGCGGCGCTTTGTGACGTCGGTAAGACCCCGCATCATCGGGAGGCGTTCGGCTTGGTCCGACAATTGTCGCTTGGCTTGCCCGCCGACGGCCGCCCCGCGGCCTGGGGTGTGTCATGAGCGGCGCGGTTATGATGGAATTGCCCCTTGATCAGATTCTGCGTGGCGATTGCATCGAACTGATGCAGACTCTGCCGAGCGGGTCGATCGACTGTATTTTTGCCGACCCGCCGTACAACCTTCAGTTGCGTGGTGAACTACGCCGCCCCGATGACAGCATTGTGGACGGGGTGGATGATGACTGGGACAAATTCAGCGATCTTGCGGAATATGACCGGTTTACCCGTGCCTGGCTGGGCGAGGCCCGCCGCCTGCTGCGCAAGGACGGCACGATCTGGGTGATCGGGTCGTATCACAACATATTCCGGATCGGCGCGATCCTCCAGGATCTGGGGTTCTGGATCCTGAATGACGTGATCTGGCGCAAGTCGAACCCGATGCCGAATTTCCGGGGGCGGCGCTTCACCAATGCTCATGAGACGCTGATCTGGGCCGCGCGGGGTGCCGACAGCCGCTATCGCTTCAACTACCAGGCGATGAAGGCGCTGAACGACGACGTGCAGATGCGCTCGGACTGGTATCTGCCGCTCTGCACGGGGGGAGAGCGGCTGCGCAATGCCCATGGCCTGAAGCTGCACCCGACGCAGAAGCCCGAAAGTCTGCTGCACCGAGTGCTGGTCGCTTCGACCAATGTGGACGACATCATTCTCGATCCGTTCGCCGGCACGGGCACGACGACGGCTATGGCGCGGCGGTTGCGCCGCCGCTTCATCGGGATCGAACGTCATCCGGATTATGCGGAAGCCGCAATCGGTCGTGCCCGGCGCGAGCGCCCGGTGCCTCTGGACAGCGTGCTGACCACACCTGCCCGCCGCGAGGCACCGCGCGTGCCGTTCGGTAGCCTGGTCGAACGTGGACTGCTGCCGGCCGGAACGATGGTCTATGATCGTCATCAGCGCGTGTCGGCCACCGTTGCGCCTGACGGCACGCTGGTCAGCGGTACGCAGCGCGGATCGATCCATAAGCTGGGGGCGTTATTAACCAATGCCCCATCCTGCAATGGATGGACCTTCTGGCACCTGATGCGCGAGGGGCAGATGGTTCCGCTGGACATCTTGCGAAGCGAAATCCTGTCACAGGACAGCGCAGCCAGTTAGAACCCATCCTGTTTGAATGCGTGCATTCAAACAGGATGTTCGTAAAAACAACAAACGAGCACGTTCCGGAACACCGGTCAGTGAAGCGATGTTTCCGTTCGGATTTGTCGCTCGGAACGGGTGGGCAGCCTCACGAAATGGATTGTCAGCCACCGCCGAAACCGAGGAACCCGATTTCGGGCCGAGGCGTGCCGTTGTCTCGGGGGGCGGTACGGCTTGTCGCCATCATGACGCCCGATCGGGATCCATGGCTGGTGCCATCGATGGTCAGGTGGCCGCTGCCATTATGCATCGTGATGCCGGAATGGGTCGTCGAAGCCGCGATGACGTGCTCGTCATCGAGCGTGCGGAGCGACAGCAGCAGGAAGGTAATGTCGTTGCGGTTCAGGTCGATTGCCATGTCCAGAGGCGTCTGGCCCAGCACGTTGTGGCCTTCCATGTCGGCACCACGGTTCAGGGCTTCCTTGGCCGCGCCAAGGCTGCCGCGATTGATGGCGTCGAACAGGGCCGCGGTGGGATTCAGGTCGCCATTCGCATGACCGCCAATCTCTTCGTTCGACTCGGCGCCGGGCAGGGCGGCCGGTGGGGCTGAGGCGCGTGCGGCGCGACGGGCTTCGGCCTGCTTCGCCGCATCGGCAGCATCGGCTTCTGCCTCATCGTCATCCGATTGGGCACAGGCGAAATGCATCGGAGCCATGATTGCCGCGCTGCCGGTCAGCAGTGCGAGAAAGAGAAGGCGGATACCTGTTCTGATAATCATTATTCGTCTCAGTAACATTCGTCTCGATGACAGGCGCGACCTGTTCGGGGCGGATGCGAACCGTCCGATATGGACCGGCCTGCCGGACGCGGACCCGGCCCCCTTTCATAGTCCAGATCGGGCTGAGATGCGATGGAAATCGCTGGATCGTGAGACACGGCGCCTTTTGGAGAGGATGATGCAAGCCGGCGGACCGGGGTGCAGCACTCTCTTTCAGCGGCCTTCGCGCCACCAGCCGGTCAGCAGAAGCATTGCGGCCAGCGCCAGTACCAGCCATGCGGGGAGAAGCGGGCTGGCGGTGCGACCGGTGACCAGCCGGGCATCGCGTTGCGGAAAGCCCATCCAGTCCGGTCCTGACACGCGGCCTGAGGCCGGGGCGCGCAGTGCGGGCAGGTGGAGATTGGCAGGGTCGTCGCCCAGCCAGTAGATGCCGCCGCCCGTCTGGCCGGCGAGGGGGGCCGTGACGCTTGCCGTGGCACGCAGGTCCGACCATTCCACCGGATCGTCCTGGGCCGGAGCGGCGAAAGCGCGGTGCGTGCCATCATCGGCCATCCAGATGCCCTGCTGGGTCGCGGGCGCATCGGCCTGGGAGAGGCCGATGCCGGTGGTATGCAGGGGTATCTGGCGGGTGGTGCCGTCGGGCGCGGTGATTGTGACCGCGTGCGGCGCGACGGGGGCTGCGGTGCGGCGGGTTACGACGATCCGGTCATTGGCGATGGTGGCCGTCAGCTGTTCTTCTTCCAGTTCCGGTTCTTTCATCAGCCAGTGCGAGACGTGCCGCAGCAGTTCGGATTGCGGACCGCCGCCACCCTCGCCGTGCGACCACAGCCAGATCTGGTCCGACAGCAGGAAAGCAACGCGGCCGCGGTCCACCCGGTCCAGAACCAGCAGCGGTGTATGGGCCGGACCGTCCATCAGGACCTGCCCGTGGACGGAATCTGTTCGCAATACACGGTACCATGGCCCCCAGTCGGCATCGTGCCCGTCCGGTGCGGTGCCGGCTCCGGGCAGCCCCGCCGTGACGGGATGGCGATGGCCGTCGGCCGTGAGGGCGGGGCGGAAGCGCTGTTCCACCAGCCCGCCTTCGGTTGGGACATGGGCCGGCAGGATGTCGCCCAGCGGCGTATCCTGCAGGGAGCCAGCCCCCAGGAATTCCGGGCCGCCAATCAGCAGCAATCCGCCGCCGTCACGCACATACTGGGCGATGTTTTCCAGATAGGTGCGCGGCAGGATGGCACGGTTCTCGAACCCGTCGAGGATGATCAGGTCGAACTGGCTGATTTTTTCCTGGAACAGTTCGCGCACCGGGAAGGCGATCAGCGCCAGGTCGGACAGCGGTGTGCCGTCATCCTTGTCGGGTGGGCGCAGGATGGTGAAATGCACCAGATCGACCGATGGGTCGGCCTTCAGCAGCCGGCGCCAGACCCGCTCACCCTGGTTGGGCGTGCCCGAGACCAGCAATACCCGCAGCCGGTCGCGGACTCCGTTGATCCGTACCACATCCTGGTTGTTGACGGTCGAGACTTCACCCTCAAGTGGCGAGACCGATAGCCCGACCAGCATCGGGCCGGGATGGGTGACGGGCAGGGTGATGTCCTGGGGCTGGCCGACGCGGACGGTTTTGTGCAGCGGAGGTTCGCCGCCGCGATCCAGTGTCAGGTCGACTTCCGTGCCGTTATCGGGGTGCGGGCCCAGATCGTCCACCTGCACCCGCAACGTGGCATTCTGGCCGACGATGGCATAAGGCGGCGCTTGGAGGATGCGCAGTCGGCGGTCGGTTTCCTCTCCCCGTCCGGTCAAGAGCACATGCAGCGGCAGGGTTGCGTGCCGGCCGCCGGAATCGGCGGGGCGCAGTCGTTCGGGCGGCTGCGGCGGGGTATCGTGGACTTGCCCGTCGGTCAGCAGGATCGCGCCCGCCAGCCGGGCCGGCGGGATGTCGGCCGCCGCCTGGTCGAGGGCTGCGAACAGGCGCGTGCCCTGGCCATGGCCGTCATGCACCGTGACGGTGCGTAGCGTCAGCCCCGGCACATGCGCGGCTTCGGCCTGGAGGCGTTCCGCCGCCTGATGGGCTACGGCGGCGCGTTGGCCTACGCTCATGGAGGAGGATTGATCAACGACCAGGATGGCGGTTTCGGGCAGGGCCTGCCCGGTCTCGCTGATGCGTTCGGGGCCGGATAGCCACAGCAGGACGATCGCTGCCGCCGCCGCGCGCCACAGCGTGCCGCGCGCCCGGCGTAGCAGCCCGGTCAGCAGGACAATCATGGCCAGAATTGCCAGCGTGTAGAGCAGCCAGGGGGGCAGTAGCGGAGAGAAGGACGTCATGTGCCGCAGGGTGGTCAGGTTGGGCATGGTCATTCCCCCAGCCGCCGCAGCAGGGCGGGAACGTGGACCTGGTCCGCCTTGTAATTACCCGTCAGGGCGTAGAGTACGGCATTGACGCCGAACCGGTAGGCCATGACGCGCTGGGTGCTGCCGTCCGGCACCGTGGCGTAGGGGGTGTCGCCCTGTGCATCGACGGCCCAGGCATGAGCCCAGTCGCTGGATCCGATGATGACCGGGCTGACGCCGTCATTCGCGCTGTCGCCCTCGCGCGCCACCCAGACCGGCAATCCGTCATAGCGGCCAGGAAAGCTGTGCAGCAGGTAGAATGTGTGGGCCAGGACGTGCTTGTCGGTCAGCCGGGTAAGGGGGGGGACGTCCAGCCCCCTGGTCATGCGCCGCAGTGCCGCCGCCGTGCCGGGGGCCTGGGCGGCGAAGCCGGCACCGGAGGGGCTACCGGCGCCGGGCGCGGCGGGATCGACGCCCTGGCTGTCGATCAGCAGGATGCCGCCATGGCGCATATAAGCGTTCAGCGCCGCCGTGCGCGCGGGGTCGATCGTCGCGTCGGCCACCACCGGCCAATACAGCATCGGGTAGTAGGACAGGTCGTCGCGATCGGGCACCACCCCATCCGGGTGGCCCAGTACGGCGGAGGTCCGGGCGTTGGTGTAATCCGACAGACCTTGCAGCCCTTCACGCGAGACGGCGTCGATATCGGCGTGGCCGGTCTGGATATAGCCCAGCCTCGTTTCCAGTGCGGCGCCTGGTACGCCATCGGGGCGAGGATCGGCGCGGGCCGGGGACGACAGGGTGGCCAGCAGGATCGCGCCCGTCAGCGCTGCCTTTCGGCCTGACAGGCGGCCTGCCCGCAGCAGTAATGTCAGCATCGCGTCCAGCGCCAGCAGCAGCAGGGCGGCGGCGACCAGCCAGGGGCCGAGTGCGCGGTCGCGTGACTGGCCGCTCAACGTGACCTCGTGCCCGATGGTACTTTGGGCGGCGAGTGGTTCGATGACGTCGCCCAGATTCAAGGCCCGCCGACTGGAGCGCGGGCCATACAGGCCGGGCGGATGGGCGGCGGAGGTTGGTGTGGTGCCGAATGCATCGGATGGGAGAGCCCGCGCGGCCGGCGGGGGGGGGCTCAGGGTCGCGTCGGCATCCAGAGTCATGTAGGGCGCCAGCAGGCTGTGGTCGGCCGGGGCGTCGATACCGACCGAGCGTTCGGCCAGTCGGCGCAGCATATCGACGAACAGGCCCGATAGCGGCAGGTTGGACCATTCCGCCGTACTGGTGACATGGAACAGCACCACCTCGCCCGCGCCCAGCGCGGCGTGGGTGACCAGCGGTGTGCCGTCGGTCAGACGCGCCCAGCTATGCGTGGCCAGGTCGGCTGCCGGGCGGGCCAGGACCTGACGGGATACCGTGACGTCGGCGGGAACCGCCAGTCCGTGGAACGGCGAATCATCGGGGAACGGAGCCAGATGTTCCGGCTTGCCCCAGGACATCGCACCACCCAGTTGGCGTTCGCCGTCCATCAGCGGGACGGGGAGCAGGGCATCGGGTAGCGGGGAAGATGCGGCGGGGTTGCCCGAATCCATCCCTGTGTCCGGGGCGGTCGGGTCGTGGTCCGGGCTACCGTTCAGCAACGGGCCGGCGAAGCGGATCAGCATACCGCCCTTGCGCACCCATTCGGTAACGATACGCCGGGTTTCGGGGCTGTCCAGCGCGCCGTCCGGTGCGATCAGGATCGAAAGCGGGCGCTTCAGCAGCGTGGGCACCGGGCCTTCGCGCAGTTCGGCGGTGGGGGAGAGGGCGCGGCGGAGATAGAACAACGTGCCCACCAGCGGCGTATCTGTGCCGGCGACGCCGATCAGCCCTACAGGACGGCGACGATCGCCCTCGTCCAGCAGGCGTACGCCGGCCGGGCCGGGCATGTCGCGCAGGACCAGTCGGCCGATCCGGTTACGCAGTTCCGCGGGTAATGCCACGCCGGCCGAGCCCTCCCGTGCGCCGGCCGCGACCGGCACCGGCACCAGCGACAGGACGCCGCCATCCATGGCCTCGGCGCGCACGGTCAACTGACGCGGATGGGGCAGGGGCAGGGTGCTGATGGCGACGTGCAATTGCTGGTCGCCATTGGCGGGGGCGGGTGTCAGGACCGCAATCGTTGCGTCGCGGTCGATCAGGGTCTGGATGGGACCGAGTGCGGTCAGCGCGGCGGCGAAGACCGGGTCGTCGGTGCTTGCCAGGCCGTCGGAGACATAGACCACGCGCCCGTGCCACCCGCCGGATGCCAGGTCGCGCAATGCGCGCGTGGCGGCGGCGCGGTCGATCGGCCAGGGCATGGGGCGCGTGGAATCCACCATGCCGCGCAACAGGGAGGGAGGTGTCGGCGCGCCGACGGAGGGCGCCTCGCCAGCTAGGCCCGGCGCGGTCGTCAGCAGGCGGACGGGATGCGTCGCACGGTCCAGCACGGCATCGATGGCGGCCAGTCGGCGGGACCAGTCGGGCACGGCGGCCCAGCCGTTGTCGAGGACGATGATCTGTTCGGCGCCCTGGCCGCCGGGTGCCGGCTGGCCGGCCCGGTCCTGGCGCAGCACCGGACCGGCCAGCCCGACGATGAGCGCCGCGAGCGCCACGCAGCGCAGCAGCAGCAGCCAGAGCGGGGCGGTGGTTGCTTGCGTGACCCGTGCGCGCAAGCCGCGCAGCAACATGATGGCGGGGAAGGAGCGGCGCTGGGGCGGCGGCGGCAATGTGCGCAGCAGCAGCCACAGCACCGGCAGGATGGCCAGCGCCGCCAGTAGCCAGGGAAGCTGGAAGATCATGGGCGCTCTCCCCGCCCGGACAGGGCGGCGTGCAGGGCCAGGAGGGCCTCTTCGGGCCGGTGGTCGGTTGCATGGCGGATCAGGAGATGACCGTTGACGCGGCAGAGTTCCGCCAGGTCGGCCTGATGGCGGGCATAGGCCTCGCGATAGGCGCCGCGTATCTGTTCGACGCCGGGGAGCGTCAGCGTTTCCTCGCCTTCCAGGCCCGAAAAGCGGATATGTCCCGCGTAAGGCAGTTCGGCTTCCGCCGGGTCATTGACCAGAAGGAGCATGGCGTGGGCCGGGCGGGCCGTCAGGCCGCGCAGCAATGTCGCCATGGCCGGCAGCCCGCATAGCCCGTCGCCGATCAGGACGACCCTGGCATGCCGGGGGACCTGCTGCGGATGGGGCAGGCCGGTATCTTCCGGGTCATGGTCCAAGGTGCGCATCAGGGCTACGGCCAGCCGGTCCAGCGCCGCCCGTCCGCCGGGGGGGATATCGACCGGTTCGCCCGGCGTGAGCAGGCGTACCCGTTCGCCCTGGCGTAGCAGGAGCGCGCCCAGCGCGAGGGTAAGCAGGATGGCGCAGTCCGATTTCAGCGGCAGCGTCGGCATGGAACGCCAGCGCATCGAGGCGCTGGGATCGCACCACAGGCAGACGGTCTGCGCGGCCTCCGCTTCGGTTTCGCGGACATAGGCCCGGCTGCTGCGTGCGGATTGCCGCCAGTCGATGCGCGTGATCGGCTCGCCGGGCTGGGCGGGGCGGAACTGCCAGAAATCCTCGCCCGGACCGGCCTGGCGCCGTCCATGGTGGCCGGCCGCGACGGTGGCGGCGATGCGCTGGGCGGACAGGATCAGCGCCGGCATGCGCGCGGCCAGGTTTTCCGCCGCCGCCAGCGGGACGGCGGTCTGAGTCAGGCCGGCATCGGGCGTATCCGTCATCGGGACGTGCCGCGCCAATGCGCGGCGCAGGAAGGCGGCCGCGCGGCCGGGCAGGGAAGGGGGCCGCGTCATCGCGACGCTCAGTCCAGCGTGCGGAGCAGGCCGTCGATCAGGTCCGGCAGGCGCCGGTTCTCGGCCCGGGCGGTGAAGGTGAGGGACATGCGGTGCGCCAGGACCGGCTGGGCGAGGGCCGCGATGTCGTCGATGCTGGGGGACAGGCGGCCGTCGAGCAGGGCGCGGGCGCGGGTGGCCAGCATCAGCGCCTGCGCGGCGCGGGGGCCGGGGCCCCAGGCCACGGAGTCGCGGATGGTGGCGTCCTGCGTGGTTTCCGGCCGGGCGGAGCGGACCAGCCGCACGATGGAATCCACCACCCGGTCGCCGACCGGCAGGGCGCGGACCAGGCGCTGGGCCTCGATCAGGTCGCGGTCGGTCAGGACCGGACGGGGCACGATGTCCTGGCTGCCGGTGGTGGCCAGCAGCATCGCGCGCTCGGCGGTCTCATCGGGGAAACCGAGGGGGATCTGGAGCATGAAACGGTCGAGCTGGGCCTCGGGGAGTGGGTAGGTGCCTTCCTGTTCGATGGGATTCTGGGTGGCAAGGACGTGGAACGGGGTGGGTAATGTGTGGTCGGTGCCGGCGATGGCGACCCGGTGTTCCTGCATGGCCTGCAACAGGGCGGACTGGGTGCGGGGGCTGGCGCGGTTGATTTCGTCGGCCATCAGCAGCTGGCAGAAGACGGGGCCGGGTACGAAGCGGAAGCTGCGGCGGCCGTGTTCGTCTTCGTCGAGGATTTCGCTGCCGGTGATGTCGGACGGCATCAGGTCGGGCGTGAACTGCACGCGCCGGGCGTCCAGGCCCAGTACCGTTCCCAATGTCGTGACCAGCAGGGTCTTGCCCAGCCCCGGCGCGCCGACCAGCAGCGTGTGGCCGCCGGCCAGGATGCTGGTCAGCGTCTGGTCGATGACCGTGCGCTGGCCGTGGATGACGCGGCCGATTTCGGCCCGGGCCGCCCGCAGCAGACTGCCCAGGCGTTCGGCCTGTGCGAGGTCGGCGGTGGCGTTCGGGGCCGAGAAAGGGGGCAGGCCCGGCGCGGTGCCGGAGGCGGGGGGCAGGGCGTCCGATATCGTCATGCGCTCAATCTGACAGGTCTGGGGGTTTCATCAAGTCGGGGATGATCCCTATATCGGGGGTCTGACGATTCAACAGGCGTGGGTTATGCAGTTGGCTGACGATCTGAACAGGCGTGCCGTTGCGGCTTTCGATGGCGCCCAATGCTCCTCCCGCCCTGTCATGCCCTCCATGTCGGCGTCGTGCGGGGTGTTGCCGTTCCGGATACAGCGGGATGGGACGTGGCTTTATCGCGGCACGCCGATCCGCCGCAAGCCGATGGTCTGCCTGTTCGCCTCGGTGCTGACGCGGGACGCCGAGGGGGCATACTGGTTACAGACGCCGACCGAACGCGGCACGATCGAGGTCGAGGATGCGCCGTTCGTGGCGATGGAGCTGCATTGGAGCGGCTGCGGGCGCGAGCAGGTGCTCTCCTTTCGGACGAATGTGGATCTGGTGGTCTGTGCCGGGCCGGACCACGCGATCGTGGCGGAATGGGATGTTCCCTGCGAGGAATGCGGCACTGGCCCGGTTCCCTATCTGCATGTGCGCGACGGTGCCGGGGTTTACCCGATCCAGGCCCGAATCGCCCGTTCGGTCTATTACGAACTGGCGGCCCTGGCGGTTCCCGGCACCTGTCGCGGCACGCCGTGCCTGGGCGTGTGGAGCCAGAATGTCTTTTTCCCCCTCTCATGCCTGCCGGCGGGGGACGGGAGCTGAACCGGGGTGGCGAACTGGCGGACCGGCTGGCGGCCCTGCCGCCGGATGCGTGGCGGGGACTGGCGCGGCTGTGGGGTTTGTTGCCGGGGGCGCGGCTGGTCGGCGGGGTTGTGCGCGACCTGCTCGCCGGACGGGCTGTGGCCGATATCGACATGGGTACGCCCGAACCGCCTGAGCGTGTGCAGGCGATCCTGACCGGGGCTGGAATCAAGGTCGTGGCCACCGGGTTGGCCCATGGGACGGTGACCGCCGTGATCGAGGGCCGGCCCTATGAAATCACCACGTTGCGTCGGGACGAGCGGACCGATGGGCGGCATGCCGTGGTGGCCTGGACCGATGACTGGGAAGAGGACGCGGCCCGGCGGGATTTCACGATCAATGCGATGTCCTGCGATCGGGACGGGGTGGTGCACGATTATTTCGGTGGCCGGGTGGATCTGGCGGCCGGGCGGGTGCGGTTCGTCGGCGATGCGGCGGCGCGCATTCGCGAGGATGCGCTGCGGGTTCTGCGTTTTTTCCGCTTTCACGCCCGCTATGGGCGGGGTGCGCCGGATGGGGCGGCGATGGACGCGATCATGGCCTGTCGTGACGGCGTCTGCCGGCTTTCGGCCGAGCGGGTGTGGTCGGAGTTGCGGCGCATCCTCACCGGGCCGGCCGTGGTGGCGACCCTGACGCTGATGGCGGAATGCGGTGTGCTGGCCATCCTGCTGCCGGAGGGATGCGACCTGCCGGCGCTGGCGCGGCTGATCGGGAGCGGAGCGCCGGATGACGCGGTGCTGCGCCTGGCGGTACTGGCGCGGGCTGAGCCGGAGAAACTGGCCGGGCGCCTGCGCCTGTCGCGGGCCGATGTGGCGGCCCTTGTCGCGATCCGGTTGGGGCCGGAGCCTGATCCGGCGCTGGAGGAGGACGACCGCCGTCGCCTGCTGGCCGACGAACCGGCACAGGCCCTGGTCGGGCGGAGCTGGCGGGTGCAGGCGGAGCGGCTGGGGACGGCATCACCCCTATGGGACGCGCTGCGGGCCGATCTGCTGGCGCGTGCGCGGCCGGTCTTTCCGCTGGCGGGGCGGGATCTGGTGCAGGCTGGCATCGCGCCCGGCCCGCGTGTGGGGCAGGTGCTGGAACAGGTCCGCGCCTGGTGGCACGCCGGAGGGTGCCGGGCCGGGCGGCGGGCGTGTCTGGCGCAACTGGAGCGGCTGACGGCGGGGACCGCTTGATACCGGACGGCTCGCGGCCGGCAGCGGCGTTGCTTTCTTTGTCATCCACGGCTTGGTAAAGGGCTGCATGAACGTCGTTTCGTCCCGGACCCCGGCCTCTTCCCCGCCCATGCCTGCGCCGGCCCGGCCGGCGGGAGGCGATGCGCATGAGCGGGGCATGGACCTGCTGCGGCGCGTGTGGCGCGAGGACGTGCGCCACCATCGCGGACGGATCGCGGCGGTGATCGGGCTGACGATCCTGATGGCGTCGCTGACCGGGCTGTATCCGCTGGTCATCCAGCGGGCGCTGGATATGTTCGCCGACCACGATCCGCGCATTCTCTATCAGGTGCCGGCGCTGGTGATCCTGATCACCGCCGCCAAGGCGCTGTCGCAATACGGCCAGACCGTCGCGGTGCAGAATCTGGTGCTGGTGGTGATTCGGGGGTTGCAGGAGCGGATGTTCGCGCATCTGCTCCATGCCGATATCGCGCGGGTCGAGCGCGAGGCGCCGGCGCAGCTTGCCGCCCGGTTTACCACCGATGCCGTCTCGATCCGCGAGGCGATGATCCGTGTCGTCAATTCGCTGGGCGATGTCGTCACCGTCGCGGGGCTGGTGGTGTCGATGTTCTATATGGACTGGGAACTGAGCCTGATCGCGGCGGTGCTGTATCCGATCGCGGCGGTGCCGATCCAGCGGCTGGGTAAGCGGGTCCGGCGGGCTTCGGGCGGTATGCAGGAGCGGATGGGTGAGACCTCTGCCCTGCTGACCGAGAGCTTTTCGCAGGCGCGCACCGTGCGGGTCTATCGTCTGGAGCAGGCTGAATCGAAGCGGGTCGATCATGCGTTCGATCAGTTGCATGCGGCCCTTCTGCGGATTGCGCGGGGGCGGGCGCGGGTCGATCCGGTGCTGGAAGTGCTGGGCGGGGCGGCGGTGGCCGCCGTACTGGGTTTTGCTGGCTGGCGTGCGGCGCTGGGCGGGGCGACGCTGGGCGATTTTTCGGGATTCGTGGCGGCGTTGCTGCTGGCCTCGCGGCCGTTGCGGGCGCTGGGGTCGCTGAATGCCGCGATGCAGGAAGGGTTCGCCGGGTTGGAGCGGATCTTCGCCGTGATCGACGAACCGGCCGATATCGTGGAGGCCCCCGATGCCGGGCCTCTGCCCGAGGGTAATGGCCATCTGCGTTTCGAGGCGGCTTCGTTCGTCTATCCCGATGGGCGGGTGGGGCTGAACGGGCTGAGTTTCGATGCCCGGCCGGGGTTGACGGTGGCGCTGGTCGGGCCGTCCGGTGCCGGGAAATCGACCGCGCTGTCGCTGATTCCGCGCCTGCATGATGTCAGTGGCGGGCGGATCGTGCTGGATGGGATGGATCTGCGGGCCGTGCGGCTGGCCGATCTGCGCGACGCCATCGCCTATGTCAGCCAGGATACGCTGCTGTTCGACCTGTCGGTGGCCGACAATATCCGGGTGGGCCGGCCGAGTGCCACGGATGCCGATATTCGGGCGGCGGCGCGGGCGGCGGCGGCGGAAGCCTTTATCGACGCGCTGCCTGAGGGATTTGCCACCCGTGTCGGCCCTGGCGGGCAGCGCCTGTCGGGCGGCCAGCGCCAGCGGGTGGCGCTGGCGCGGGCGCTGCTGCGCGATCCGCGCGTGCTGTTGCTGGACGAGGCGACGAGTGCCCTGGACAGCGAGAGCGAGGCGCTGGTGCAGGAGGCACTGGGCCAGTTGCGGCAGGGGCGGACGACCATCGTCGTCGCCCATCGGCTGTCGACCGTGCGGTCGGCCGATCTGGTCGTGGTGCTGGCCGACGGGCAAGGGGTGGAATGCGGAACCCATGCCGACCTGATGGCGGCCGACGGGCTGTATGCCCGTATGGTACGAACCCAGGCTTTCGGCCTCTGAATCGCAGGCCGGGGGGAACCGGCCAGTCTTTTCGTCGTGTCTGCCGGGTGGGGCGGTTGATGGATCGGGGACTTCGTGTCATGGATTGACCGACCGGTTCGGTCATTCGACCGCGCTGACGCTATGAGCTGGAACGCAAGAGGAACCGTATGGCCGAGCAAGACGGCGCAGGGTCGGGCGACAAGCCGGAAGAATCGCGCAAAAAGAAACCCAACCCGCTGGTCCGTGTCGGCCTGATCCTGTTCGTGGTCGGCATTGTCGCGGGGGGGGGGCTCTACTGGTTCCTGACCCGCCATGACGTTGAGACCGACGATGCGTTTACCGCCGGGCGTGCGGTGACCATTGCGCCGCATGTGCGCGGCTATGTGACGGAACTGCTGGTGAACGACAACCAGTTCGTCCATGCCGGGCAGGTGCTGGCGCGCATCGACGACCGCGACTATCGGGCGGCGCGCGATAATGCCGCGGCGACGTTGCAGGTCGCGCAGGCCCAGGCGGAAGGGGCGCAGTTCGGACTGACGGTCGCGCAGAAGGATTTTCCGGGCCGGTTGCTGATGGCGCAGGGCCAGTTGCAGGCCGCCCAGGCGCAGCAGTTCAGGGCCGAGACCGATTACCGCCGCCAGCACGCGGTGGCGCGGGCCGCCACCACGCAGCAGGATATCGACTACGCCACGGCGGCGCTTCAGGCCGCCAAGGCGCAGGTGACGCAGGCCGAGGGCAATCTGCGGATTGCCGAGCCGGTGCAGGCCAATATCTCGAACACCCAGACGCGGATCAGCCAGTATGACGCGCAGGTGGCGCAGGCCAGGGCGCAGTTGGTGCAGGCCGAGCTGAACCTGGGATGGACGGAGATCCGTGCCCCGCATGATGGCTGGATTTCGCAGCGCAATATCGAGCGCGGCAGCTTTGTCAGCGAGGGGCAGTCGCTCTTCTCGATCGTCGAGCCGGAAGTGTGGGTGGTGGCGAACTACAAGGAAACCCAGATGACCCATATGCGGCCGGGTCAGAAGGTGGACATCGCGGTGGATGCCTATCCGTTCCTGAACCTGAAGGGGCATGTGGATTCGATCCAGCTTGGCACCGGGGCGACGTTCAGCGCCTTCCCGCCCGAGAACGCGACGGGCAACTATGTGAAGATCGTGCAGCGTGTGCCGGTGAAGATCGTGATCGATCAGGGGTTGCAGCCTGACCTGCCACTGTCGCTGGGGCTGTCGGTCGTGCCGACGGTGCATACGGAATGAGCGATGGCCCGGCGGCCGGCGCGTCTGCCCCGGCGGAGAGGCCATGGAAGCCCAAGGCGAATCCATGGCTGATCGCGGTCGTCGTGACGGTGGCCGCGTTCATGGAAATCCTGGACACGACCATCGTCAACGTCTCGCTGCCGCATATCGCCGGCAGCCTGTCTTCGACCTATGACGATGCGACCTGGACGCTGACATCGTATCTGGTGGCCAACGGCATCGTGCTGACCATTTCGGGGTGGCTGGGAAAGCTGCTGGGCCGAAAACGCTATTTCCTGATCTGTATCTTCATGTTCACCGTGTCGTCGTTTCTGTGCGGCATGGCGACCAGCCTGCCGGAACTGATTCTGTTCCGACTGATGCAGGGGTTCTTCGGCGGCGGGCTGCAACCCAACCAGCAATCGATCATCCTCGATACCTTCCCGCCCGAAAAGCGGGCGGCGGCGTTCGGGCTGACGGCGATTGCCACCATCGTCGCGCCCGTGATCGGGCCGGCGCTGGGCGGGTGGATTACCGACAATTATTCCTGGCGCTGGATCTTCTTCATCAACGTGCCCGTGGGGCTGGCGGCGACGTTTGCCGTGTCGATGATCGTGGAGGACCCGCCGTGGGCGGGCAAGCAGAAGGCGCCGCTGGATATCGTGGGGATCGGGTTGATCGCCATCGGGTTCGGCTGCCTGGAAGTCGCGGTCGATCGGGGCGAGGACGAGGACTGGTTCGGTTCGTCCATGATCCGGATCATGGCGGTTCTGGCTGTGCTGGGGATCGGCGGTGCCGTGGCATGGTTGTTGCGGACGAAAAAGCCGGCCGTGGACCTGCGGGTTTTCAAGGACCGGAATTTCGCGACCGGCACGCTGCTGATCGGGGCGGTGGGCGCGCTGCTCTATGCCTCGGCGATCATCGTGCCGCAGTTCGCGCAGCAGGTGATGGGCTATAACGCCACGCTTTCGGGCCTGATCCTGTCACCGGGTGGCATTGCGGTCATCATCCTGATTCCGCTGGTCGGGCGGTCGATGAAATATGTGAGCCTGCGGACGCTGATCGCGATGGGCTTCTGCTTCATGGGCGTGTCGCTGTTCTGGTCGGCGCATCTGGTGCCGCTGCTGGATTTCCGGCATCTCGTGCTGTTCCGCATGAGCCAGACGGCCAGCCTGGCCTTTCTGTTCGTGCCGATTTCGACCATCACTTTCGCCACCCTGCCGCGCGAGTTGAACGGCGATGCCTCGGCGCTGTTCAGCATGGCGCGCAATGTGCTGGGGTCGATCGCGATTTCGGGTTCCACCGCCATGCTGACGGAGATCCGCCAGGCGCATCAGACGCAGATGGTGCATTGGATGACGCCGTTTCATCAGCCCTATAACGACTATCTGGCCAGGGTGAAGCAGGCGGCGAGCGGGCACGGGGTGGCGCAGGGGGCATTGAATGCGGTCGCGCAGCATCGGCTGTTCGTCGAATTCACGCGGCAGATTTCGATTCTGGCCTACAATGAAGTGTTCATGATCCTGGGGATCGGGGCCTTCCTTGTCGTGCCGTTCTGCTTCCTGCTGTCGCCGATCAAGGGGGGCGGCAAGAAGCCGTCGGCCGGGCATTGAGCGGCAGGAAGACGCGGGGGCGGGTGATCAGCGTCGTGTCGGCTGCGATCGTGCGGGATGGGGCGCTGCTGGTGGTGCGCAAGCGCGGCACCGACAGCTTCATGCTGCCGGGTGGCAAGGGCGAGCCCGGCGAGACCGAGGCCGAGACCCTGCAACGGGAACTGCGCGAGGAACTGGGTTGCGGGCTGCATCCTGACGGGCTGGCGCTGCTGGGGCATTTCGAGGCGCCGGCGGCCAACGAGCCGGGATGCCTGGTCCGGGCGGCGATCTATCGTGGGGACCTGGACGGCGTGCCGGTGATCGCGGCGGAAATCGCGGAGATGCTGTGGCTGGATGTGGAGGGGGAGGAAGACCCGCCGATCCGGCTGGCCCCGCTGCTGAACCGGCATGTGCTGCCGGCCCTGCGCGACGTGGTGGCATAGTCCCTCTCCGATCGACGAATGGGGATGCAAGGGCCGAGGCCCTTGCCGGGTTCGGGCAGAGCCCGACCTTTTCCGCGCGGCCAGCCCATGCGCGCATCGGATGGTGCTGACGGAGGGAGGAACGCATGACGGAAAAACAGATCGGAACGGCCAGGGGCATGGCGATCGGGGCGCTGGTGTCGATGGTGGTGATTGGTCTTCAATATCATTTCAGGGTGCTTGTGCCCGCCGAGGCGTCCTTTCTCTCTGACATCCGGTTCGTCATGAGGGCCGATATCGTTCTGGTCCTGTGGCTGCTGGCGGGTATCGCGCGGATCGCGACGGTACGGTTTTTCTCGCCGCAGGATATAGACGGCAGCGGGCTGACGACGCCTTCGGCGGCGGTTTCGGTCGATCGTGCCGTGCTTCAGAATACGCTCGAACAGCTTGTGCTGGCGCAAGGGGCCTATTTTGCCATGGTGGCGGCCAGCCATCGGACGGTGGTTCTGATTCCGGCCCTCGTGCTGCTGTTTAGCGTTGGGCGGCTGCTTTTCTGGAGGGGATATGAACGGGGGGCGGCGCATCGTGCCTGTGGTTTTGCGCTGACGTTCTATCCCACGATATTCGCCTGTCTGGTGGCGGTCGTTGCCATGGTGTGATCCGGGGCCGCCATGGGGCATGGTCACAGTCTATTGTGTCTTTGAGGTCGGTATGGCTGCGACAGGCCAAAGGGCGTTAGGCCAGCAGCCTCTCCCGGTGAAAAGGAAAGGTGCGGGCCAGCGGAAAAGCTGTGCGTGATTTTCGGATCGGGCTGCGTGATGGTGTAGACCTGCTGGTCTGGATGGAAAATGAAAGCGGCAAAGGGCGTAAGCCGCACTTCCGCTACGAGGTGGATACTGTAATCGGCCTCAAGCGTCTGATCATGGGTGGACATGTGGCCGGAGCGGCCCGAAGCCATGATCCCGTCATCCAGATAATCTGTAGCGTTCCTGTTGAGATGGTGTTCTGTCGCCTTGAACGCCAGAAAATCATGCCTGCGACCGGGAAATCGCGCTGGACCCGATGGATCGGCAGCGGAGACGCGCCGATGCAAGGTGCGTGCGGCACTCGCCGTCAGGGGCGGATTCCATTTCTCGTATCGGCAGCTCTGCCCTACTGTTTTTGAAGAACGGTGGCCGTCACGACCTGATGGGGAGTAAAGCCAAGCGACCGATATAATGCGATGGCCGCTTTATTGTCGGAGTAAGTGTGGAGGAAAGGCGTCTCGCCTCTATCCAGAATACGCTGGGCGACAATACGCATGAGAAAGCCAGCATATCCGCGTCCTCGATAGTGAGGGTGAGTGCATACACCGCTGACCTCCGTAAAATTTCCTGGCTTCATGCGTTCTCCAGCCATGGCGACCAGACGTCCCGCTTCGCGGATACCGACGAAACCGCCCAACTGCCATGTGTCTGCCAGGAAAGGACCGGGGACAGTGAGCATCGCGAGCGCCCGCATTTCAACGGTGTCGTCTGCCCCTAGATCGAAGAAAGAAAAATCGTGTTCACTATCAGTCATATGCGATGCCACCATCTGTAGGCATTCCGCAGTTTTTACGACTTTCAGGCCAGGCGGGGTGGGAAAGCTTTCCTTTTCCACGAGCCAGATTTCTTCATCCGGAGAGAGCAATTCCCCAAATGCCCGAAGATCAATGTCTGTGGCTCCGGCGGACGCGCCGAACGGGGTAATCGTTCTCTGGTAGCACAGTGCATGACTATTACCGACAGAGAGTGCGCTTTGCCGGCCCGTGAGAGCATGCCAGACGGGGCGATTCAGAACATCTAACGGAGGTAAGGCGGGTGTGCGGGTGAGCAAATTCCGAACTGAAGTCAGTGCCTGCGCGAGTGTCTGCCGTTCAGTCTCATTCAATTGTAACAGGGTAGCCTCAATGACATCGTACTGTCTCTGATCGACCTTTTCGAAAACGATACGTCCCTTGGCAGTCAGTTTCATGGGGCGTGAACGGCCATCTTCCGATGATCGTTCGCGTGCTATCCATCCTTCATTCTCGAACCGACGTATCATGCGACTCAGATACCCGCGATCCAGTGCCAGGACATCCTGCAGGACATTGGCCTGAACGGGTTCGCGGTTTGCGATTTCCAGGAGAAGACGGGCTTCCGTCAGCGTCATGTCGCTGCCCAGAAAGCGTGAATCGAGCGCCCCGACATATCGCGTGTAAAAGCGGTTGAAATCACGAACCGCTGCTATCGCCTGTTTCATATTCATCCATTCTGGCAAAAAGTTGCCTGAAGCAACTATATGCCTGATCGAGAGACAATGCACGCGTTTTGAGTGGAAAGAGCCCGCTTCATGGCGAACGAACCCTGTCGCAAGGTGACGGGCAGGGAGGAGGTTGAGATCGGCAAGCGGGCGGGGGCCTATGCTGAATTTGATGTGTCTGGTGTGATGCTGGAGAAGGAGACGCATCATGTCCCGGCGCAAGGGGCCGGTGGCGGCATTGCTTCCGGTTGGTCGAAGCCTTCTGGCCGGTCGGTGGCCTGGTCCTGGACCCGTTCGCGGGTTTGGGTTCGTCTTTGGTGGCGGTGGAGCATCTGGGGCGGGACTGGCTGGGCATGGAACTGGAACCGGCCCACATGGTCACGCTAACCTGCCGGGAGACCTGGCACGGAACGGCGAGGGGGCGGCGTAAGTGCCCCCTTTCTTCATCTCACCGGCTCGCCCGTTCCAACCGCGAGGCCAGTCTCGCCCGGACGCGCACGGTTCCGGTCGCGTGGACTGTCGCGACGGGGTTGGAATATGCTGGCGGCATGAGGATTGCCGTGATCGCCGATGTCCATGGGAACAGCCTGGCTCTGGAAGCCGTGCTGCGTGATATTGCTCATGAAAATCCCGACCTGATCGTGAATCTGGGGGATCTGGTTTCTGGACCGTTCGACCCGGCGCGCAGTGCGGATATTCAAATGTCGCTTTCTGCCGTAACGGTGGCAGGCAATCACGAACGCCAGTTGCTGACAGGTGGGGCGGGTGCCTCCGACGCCTATGCGCGGCCGCGCCTGTCGGAAGACCATTGGAAATGGCTGCGGTCGCTTCCCGGTACGGCGAGGTTGCTGGATGGGCGGGTGTTCGCTTGTCATGGCAGCCCGGCCGGAGGGGACCTGGAATACTTTCTGGAAGATGTCTCGACGGGGCACGCGCGGCTTGATCGCCCTGACGCTATCCGCCGTCGGGTAGTCGGGGCCGGTGATGCACAACTCGTGTTGTGTGGGCATACCCATATCCCGCGTGTCGTTGTGAGTGATGGCGTTGTTATCGTTAATCCTGGCAGCGTCGGGATGCCTGCCTATGACGACGATCGCCCGGTCGCGCATGTCATGGAGGCGGGGTGCCCACATGCGCGCTATGCTCTGGTCGCCCCATCGTCTTCGGGATGGCGCGTCGACCTGCGGGCCGTTCCCTATGATTTCGAGGCGGCTGCGCGACAGGCGGAGCAGGCCGGACGGCCCGAAATCGCGTTTGGGGTGCGTACAGGTCGAATGCCGTGCTGAATGATGTTGGGCGCGGGTGCTTTTTGCGCGACCTGGGGAGGTGACGATTCGGCGTATGGTTTTCGGTTTTGCGATGCGCGGTTTGGGCGTCGGGATGACGGTGATCGCTGCCTGTTTGCTCAATTTTCGAAGCGAACTGGCTGATATGGGAGGCATTTGAGGTCGTCCGGTTTTCGGCGCAAACATTCAGAAGCAGACGTCTCCGTTCAACGCCGAACGGTTCATTCTCCCGGCCGGTTGTGGCTGGGTGGGGTCGGTTCCGGCTGGGAGCAAAATGACACCCTAAGCGGCCGCGCCCTTGGGCCAGAGGTATTCGCCGGTGAGGAGGATGTGCGCCCAGCCAAGCGGTGAGACATGAGCAAGGAGGTCATTGGACTTGTGGCGGCTTCCAACAGACATCTCAACCGAATGTCGATGGCCTGGACGCTGATGCCTGCACATCCGCAATCTCGATTGCAGATATGAGGGCGGGAGTGGGAACGGTCAGTCGCTTGTTCTCAGAGACAGCCTCGTGATGGCGCAGGTAGGCATTGGTCCGCATCATAACAGCTTTTGTGAGCGGGAATGAATCCCACGGCATAGGGGCCGACCAGCTCCTGCAGACCGCTAGTATCCGCAAGTACGATTCCGCATTTCCGTTGGCGGACAGGCCCCGCAATCCATCCAGATAATCGTTGCGCATGATGGTCGGTATGATAATGCGCGCCTGTCTGGAACGCGCGAGCTCGCCATTCATCATCAGACGCGCGACACGGCCGTTGCCATCAAGAAAGGGGTGGACTTCGGAGACCACGAACATCGCGAAGGCGGCTCTGGCGAACGGGTCGGCCAGAGCGCGTAAAAACTCATACCCGCGCTTGAGCGTCCCCCGGACAAGGTCCGGGGCGACGAACTCATATGTGCCCGCCCTGTTCGCGATTTCCTTGTAGATTCCTGGCGTCTTTTCCGGCCGCCCCTCCATGATGGCAGAATGCCGACGCTTCAGCGCGGCCTCAAATGATTCGAACGTATCGATTGCGGCTGCCAGATCCCCCTCATCGGAAGCGACGCGCCAAGTCCCGAGAATGTCATGTGCGTCCTGCGGGCGTTCTTTGGGGATCTGGTTGGCGAAGACGATGTTCTCCGCCTCGGATACCTCGAATTCGGTCCCTTCGATGAAGTTCGAAAAATAGGACTCGAAAAAAGCGACGTTGGCTCGAGCCTCCGCAGTCGCGGGTTCTGGCAACATGGGGAAGTGCTCGCTGTGAAGCTTCCTCCATAATCTTTCGAACATGGCAACGCGGTCATCGTCGTAAGGCGCGCCATCAATGCGCGCAACGGCGGTCGGCGCCGTAACACCAGCAGGAGAGAGCTGCGTGCCCAGCAAGGCTCCGCACAACCGGTCTAGTTTGTCCATCTCCGCTTCGCGGCCGATGAGCGTTGCAACAGACTTAGCTTCATCCCGTATTCTGTTCAGGGCAGTATCTCCGTGCAGACGGAGCTGCCGCTCCAGATACCCCTCGATAGCCGTCATTCCGGCAGTCCGAGATAGCCCGCTTCTGGCTCGTGACGGCGCCATATTGTCTAGGACGATACGCCCAGCCGAAGACATTCGCAAAGCGCCTCCCATGAAAGGTAAGTCCTGAGCCGTACATATCCCCGTCCTCGTGCGAATGCGAAAACCTGGGATGGCGAGGTCACTTGTACGCCCTGAGACAACGAAGATTGAGCCGTCGTCTGCCGGGCGCGCCTCGAAGGCGGTCCTGTCGACGATAATTGCTCCAGGACAAAGCAGACCGACAATTTCCCAGATATGCTGGCCGACAAGGATCGACAGCCTATCGGCCGGACGCATGTCGCGCGTATAAAGGCCCTGAACGACACGTTGCAGTTCCCCGGCCTTAACCCGTTTGCTGATATCGGCGGTATTAACTTTGGTCGAGACGACAAAGAGAGGCAGGGCGGGTGACATCAGGTGCTCCTAATCCGGTGTAGTAACCGCAATCACTCTTGGCTTAAGAGCGCGCCCGGCCCGGATTTTGCAATCTTTTTTGGTTTAATGGTCCGGGAAAGTGATTTTCCTTGGGTTAAGAGCTTTTGTGGCCTGCATCCCGCAGGGATTGGCAGAGGCCAGTTCTCGCACCACAATCGTCACGTCCACTTTGAAAAAACTTAGTGTCTGGTCGAGATCTTTCTATGAAATTTCAATCACTTGCAGGTATGGTAGATTTCACCGGACCTTGAAATCATTGATTTTTATTCGTTGCAAACTTGGTGGACGGGGTACGTCCCGCTTATACGGTTTTGAAATTGTTCAAAATGATCTCGACCGGACTCTTAGTGTCCGTCCAAGAACATCTTGAATCATTGGAATCGTTTGTGATTCCCTGTCAGCGCACCCGCTTCGCAGGAGTTGCTGATGTGGACCGCCGAGAACCGTGCCCGATATGACCGGAGCCAGCTTCGCTATCCGAGCGATCTGA